>DASUFX010000629.1:0-34485 GCA_036274355.1 Kofleriaceae bacterium
TCCCGGTGCCGACGAGGCCGCGTTCGACGAGGATCTGACGTTCACGCCGCCTCGCACGAACACGGCGACGCAATCGATGCCGCCGCCGACACGTACGCCCGCGCCGATCGGCGTCGTGAAGTCGGGCGGCACGTCACCGGGCACACCAGCGCCGACGTCACGGACGCCAGACCTGGCGACGCCACCGTTCGCGACACCGATCGCGCGCTCGGGGGTGGGCACGGGACCGCGGCCTGTCGTGTCGCCGCCAACAACGATACCGTCGATCGCGACGCGTCCTGCGGGTACATCGACGCCACTCGCGACGCCGCTGTCCGCGCGGTCGACGGTCGCAACCCCGCCGCCGAGCCCGGTCGTACCGCGGCCGGCATCGCCGACGCCGAGCACGAATCCCGCGTTGCCGCGACAGACCGCGAACACGCCGGTCACGAATCCGACGGTGCCACGCACCGAGGTGACGCCATTGCCGACGCCGCCGGTGAGTGCGGCAGAATCGCCAGAGCCAAGTGGCTCGCTGGATATTTCGCCATCGATGATGCTCGACGTCGAGCCGCTGCGTCGCGCCCCGACGGCGCCGCCACCACCGCCAGTGAAGCGTCCGCCGACGGCGCCGCCTGCTTCCGTCGAAGCCGATCCCGAACCGTCGAGCGACGCGCCGACTCGACCAACGCCGCAACCGAATGCCGCGGAGCTGTGGGCGCGCTCGATGGCGCCGGCAGAGTCGCCGAAACCTACGCTCGCCGATTCGACCGAGTCGACGATGGCGAACCTGTTCGCGACCCAGACCGTGCGCAAGCGTCCACCGACGCCACCGCCCGCGCACCTCGAGACGCTCGGCAGCCCGTTCGCGCCCGGCCAGCTACCGGAAGGCGACTTTTCGTATCCGATCAAGCGCAGCGGCTTTGGCGTGCTGCTCAAGATCGTGCTCGGCCTCGGCGTGCTCGCGCTCGGATTCTTCGCGTTCGTGAAGTTCTATCCGATGGACGACAACACGCCGACGCAGACCGCGGCGGTGACTCCACCGGCACCACCGGAGCCCGCACCGGCGCCGGTCGTCGAGGCTCCGGCCGTTGTTGTCGATGCGCCGCCGGCGACGCCGCCCGCGCCGATCGAGACCGAGCAGCCGCCAACGCCAACCGAGACGCCAGCGCCGCCGACTCCGCCGACGCCGACCGAAACCGCAAAGCCGCCGACGAAACCGACCACCAAACCGGCAACGCCGACGACGACGAAGCCGGCGACGAAGCCGACGACGGAGACTGGCTCGAGCCCGACGACAGAATCGACGCCAACACCGACGCATACCGAAACTGCGGACACCAAGCCGGAGTCGTCTGGCGGTGACTGCGATGAAGTTGGCTGCGTGATCTCGAAATACGATCGCCCGTGCTGCGCGAAGTACAAGCCGAGCGACACGTTCACGCCGAAGAACGTCGTGCCGGACGAGCTCGATCGCGCGATGGTCAAAGCAGGTGTCGAGAAGATCAAACCGCGCGTCGTCGCGTGTGGCGAGAAGAACAGCAACAAAGGCACGGTGCGTCTCGCAGTGACGGTCGACAGCGAAGGCCACGTGAAGACCGTCACCGTCAGCGAAACGCCCGACACCGCGCTCGGTGAATGCGTCGCTGCGGCGATGCGCGCTGCGACGTTCGGCAAGAGCGTCAACGGCGGCGAGTTCAACTATCCGTTCGTGTTCTAGCGTCGCCTCGAGGAGACAGTCTCCTCGAGGACGCAACGCTCGGGGGGCAATCTCCCAGTCGGCAACAAACTCGACTTGCCAGTCGCTGCGCGCATATTCGCGCACTTGCCGTGGCACTCGCGCTGCAAATGCGGTCGCGCATGCAAACGCTCAACATCCTCGACCTCGAAGTTGTCACCGGTGGCGGTGACGTGCGTGCTCCGCTCAGCGGCGACGTCACTCAACAGATCAACACGAACTGGGGCGGCACCCAGATCATCAACCCGCCGCCCGCGCCGCCGAAGAAGCCGTCGGGCCTGCGCATCGATTATCTGCGCGAGCACCCGGAAGCGCGGTGGGGAGCGCCGCCGTACGTGAACCGGCCCGTGCGTCGCTAGCTCGTTCCAACACGTGCACGTGTCACGTGCACGTGCACGTGCACGTACACGAGCAAACGTACATCCCGCTCAACGTTGGATGACACTTCGTTATCAACCCGCGGGGCACAGCCAGCGCTCGCTCTGGGATGGCACCGAGCAAGCGGACGACTCGATGATCACATCCGACTTCGTCGCCTCGCCGCAAGCAATCCGCGCGTCGTACACGAGCAAATGTACATCCCGCTCGACGTTGGATGACACTTCGTTAGCAACCCGCCGGGGCACAGCCAGCGCTCGCTCTGGGATGGCACCGAGCAAGCGGACGACTCGATCATCACACGCGACTTCGTCGCCTCGCCGCAAGCAATCCGCGCGTCGGTTGTTCTGATCGCTATCGTTCGGCGTCGAGGACTGATTCGCGGCGGTTGCCCGCTCGTGCACGTGTACGAAAGCGTCGCTAGTTCTTGGTAATCGTCGCGGTCAACGTGCCGCAGCTTTGACCGGCATCCTGGTGCGCGACGAGCCAGAACGGTCCTGGTTTCGTTTGCGGATACGTGATTCCGGTGACGCGGTCGGCACATCCGTACGGCTCACCGAGTGGAAGAAACACTTCGAGATCGCCGACCCATGCCATGCCAGCCGTCGCCTTCCACGTGCCGCTACAGCCCATGAAGAACCACGATGTGTCCTCGACGTCCGATTGCACGATGCAACCGGTCGATGGGTACCAGTCGTTGTGGCCGCACGTCGTCGCGCTGTTCGCACCGATCCGGCCCGCGATCGATGGTGGACCGATGATCGCGCGTGCGGTCGCAACGTGTGATGCGCCGGCCGCTGGCTGATCGATCACGACGCAATACGCGCCGGGGTTGAGAATCTCGCTCCACTGCTTCGTGCGCGCATCGCACGAACCGGCGCCACTCGCGATACACGCGAGCTCCGTCTTCGCACTCGACGCACACGGTCCATCGTAGATGGCAAGCACGACGTCGTAGTCGGTCTGCGACGTGTCGACGTAGAGCCGGGTCAACCCACTCGGCACGCTGACGTCGAACATGACATCAACGCCGCCGACGCCCGCGCATTGTGGTTTGACATCATCGTGCGCGTTGCTCGCATCGACGACCGTCGGCGCGCCGTCGTTGGTGAGCGTGTAGATCATGTCCGGACCTGCGTTGCCGCTGCCGCTGCCGGCGCCCCCACCGGTGCAATCACCGGCGCGGTCGCCGGCGGAGTCGCCATAGCGATAGCCTGACTGGCATGCGGTGTCCTGGTCGGCGCAGAAGCCGTCGATGCACAAGCCGCCGCTGCACGTCGGGTTGTCCGCGCACGGCAGAGCCGTCGGCTCGCCGCAACCGACGAGCGCCGCCATCATGATGAAGGCGCCAACCCTCACCAGACACCTCCGAGTGTGACGACCGCACCATTGCCGCGTGCGGGAGTGACTGTGACGCTGCGTTCGTGAAGTGACAGACGCAACACGCCGAGCACGACGCAGGTCGCGCCCGCACCGAGTGCGACGCCGGCAACGATTCGATCACGCTCCCAGCGATCGCGTGCGACCGTCCACTGATCGACATTCGTCGCGAGCGCCGTGTCGCTGGCGGCTGCACGCGCGGCGACGGCGAAGCCGGCACCGATGCCGAGTCCGATCACGCCCGTCGTCAGTAACGACATACCTACGCTGTCGCGCCACCAACGTGAGGTTTCGGTATGCGATGGCGGCGGCGGTTCTCGAGCTGGCTCGGGTTCTGGTTCCGCTGCTTTCTGCGGTTCCTCGCGCGCGGGTGCAGGGGCGACCTCCACGGGCGGCGGCAACGTCGTCTGGCAGTTCTCGAGGTTTTTCTTCGCGCGCGTGGCTTCGTTCGCGGGCGGCTCGGTCGCGAGGAACTGCTTATAGGTGTCGATCGCAGACTTGCAATCGCCCGCGAGCCGCTGCGCCTGTGCTTTGTCGTACAGGAAGATCGGTTGTGGATCGATCGCGTAGCCGGCATCGAATGCTTTGATCGCTGCGGCGTAGTCCTTTGCGCGGAAGCTCGCCTCACCGCGCTCGAGCTCGGCGTTCGCAGCATCGCTGAGCTTGCGATCCGCAATCGCAGTGCCGGTGGCGCCGGCGACCAGCAAGACACTAATGAGGAAGCAGCGCATCCAGATCGTCCTCTGCGGCTTGCGGGGGGGGAGGTGCCGGTACCGCGCGCGTCGGCTGCACGGTTCGTACCGGCTTCTTCTTCGGTGTCGGCTTCGCGCTTGGTCGCTTCCTTGCAGGAGAAGGCGAGGCGTGCGCGACGGCGGTACTGATCTCGATGCTGGGCTCGCTTGCGGCTGGTTTGGTCGCCTCGGGTTCGGATTCGATCGGAATGACGCTGATCATCGGTTGGGCAACCGGTTCGTCGACTACCGCCGTCGCGCGCGGCTGTTCTGCCGGCTGTGGCGCAGGTGAGCTGTTCGCGTCGAGCGAGCGCCACGCGACCATGCTGAGGATCACGACGAGCGGTGCGGCGAGACCGAGCGCGATCCGCGTGCGCCACAGCATGAACGGGGAGTGCTTCTCGCGCGGCACGGTCGTCGCCTCGCCAAACTGCAGCGACTCGAACGCCATCGGCGTGGGGCGCGACGTGTCGTACCTTGGTGTCGACGTCGTCGCCTTCACTTCGAGCACGGGCGCTGGATCTGGTGGCGCTGGCACCGCGGGCGCGGGGAATCGCTTCGTCGTCGGCGTGCGCTCGGTGATCTCGGTTGGCCCGGCGAACGCTGAGGGCTTGTTCGCGGACGGGCGGAGCAATCGTGTCGGTGCGGTGATCGGTCGCGACGCGAAGTCCGACGTGCCGACCGGATGCGTGTTGTCGAACGACTCGAACGGCTCGGTCGGATCGCCGGGGAGAGCGACGATGTCGTGCGCACCGCTCGTCTTGAACGCGGCGACGTGCTCGGCGAGCGTCTTGCCGAGCCGCTGCGCTTGGCGCCACGCTTCGAGGTTCTCGGCGAACACGCGCTCCATGAGCGCCGCCATGCGGAACGGCGACAGATCCAACCCGCGATTGCGCGCGAACTCGTCGAGCGCGACCCGCATTTCCTCGGCGGTCGAGTAGCGCTGCGCTGGATCGCGCGCGAGACCACGCAGCACGATCGCTTCGAGCTCGAGCGGATAGCCGCGAACATGCGACGACGGTGGCGGCGGATCTTCCTTCGTCACCTTCACGAGCTCCTCGAACGCCGTCGAGATTCCATACGGTGTTCGTCCGGTCGTCAGCTCGTAGAGCAACACCGCTGCGCCCCACACGTCGGTGCGGCGATCGGTTTTGCGACCCTTGATCTGCTCGGGCGCGATGTAGCCGGGTTTGCCTTTGATGAAGCCGTGATCGGTGTGGTCCTTGCGCATCGACGCGCGCGCGATGCCGAAGTCGACGAGTTTCACCGCGCCGTCGTAGGTAACGAACACGTTATGCGGTGACACGTCGCGATGCACGATGGCGAGCGACTTGCCCTCGCTATCCATGCGTTCGTGCGCGTGATGCAACCCAGCGCAGACACCCTGCGTGATCGCAACTGCTTGATCCAGCGGTACATGCTCGTTGGCCCGCTTCATGCGACGGAGCAGATGCGAGACGTCATGACCATGAAGAAACTCCATCACGATCGAAACCTGTCCGTCGGCGATTTCGATGTCGTTGACCTGCACGATGTTCGCGTGCGAGAGCGTCGCTGCGATGCGTGCCTCGTCGAAGAGCGCCTGGACGGCCGATGCTTGCGATGCGAGTCGCTTCGCAATTCGCTTGATCACGACGAGACGCTCGAAGCCACCGGGCCCGAGCGTTCGCGCGAGATAGAGGTCGGCCATTCCGCCACCGGCGAGCCGACACACGATCTCGTAGCGTCGGCTCACACCATCAACCATGTCCGACATTATGCGCGGTATGATCGGAACGTGTCGACACACGTTATTGGCGTCCGCCCCGATGCCTTCACGTATCGACGACTCCGCGTGCGCGTGATCGACGGACCGGACCGCGGCACGGTGGTCCACGACGCTGACGGAGAGATTGCTATTGGTACTGCCGATGGCAACACGTTGGTGCTCACCGATCCCACTGTCTCCCGCTATCACGTTCTGATCACGAGCAGCGACAAGGGCGCTCACCTCAGGGATGTTGGCTCCACGAACGGAGTTTTCCTCGGGGAGCACCGCGTCGAATCGGGGTGGATCGACACGGGTGCGGTCCTCAAACTCGGACTCACCACTCTTCGATTCGAGTACGGGGAAGACGACGCCGAGCAGCCGCTTTCCGCCGATGATTATTTCGGCCGGGCGATTGGGCGCTCGATCGCGATGCGCCGCGTGTTCGAGGCTCTGCCGCGCATTGCCAGCTCCGACGCGACCGTTTTGATCCAAGGCGAGACCGGAACCGGCAAGACGTTGCTCGCTGAAGCCATTCATCAAGCCGGACCGCGCGCGCGCGCTCCGTTCATCGTGATCGACTGCGGTGCGATTCCGCCGACGCTGATCGAGAGCGAGCTCTTCGGGCACGAGAAGGGCGCGTTCACTGGCGCTGCTGGTGCTCGTGTCGGCGCGATCGAGAGCGCTGCTGGTGGCACCGTGTTCTTCGACGAGATCGGTGAGCTTCCGCTCGACCTTCAGCCGCGGCTCCTGCGCGTGATCGAGGACCGCATGATCAAGCGCGTCGGCGGACGCGATCAGATTCGCATCGACGTCCGTGTCGTCGCCGCAACTCATCAGGACCTGCGGGCTGCGGTCAACCGCGGTGATTTCCGCTCCGACCTCTACTACCGACTCAACGTCGTCTCGCTCCGTCTCCCGCCCCTGCGCGAGCGACGCGACGATATTCCACTGCTGGTCGAGTCCTTCTACGAACAGTTCGCCGGGCATGCGGGCGCACCGCAAGACTTGATCGACGAGCTCGGGCGCCATGATTGGCCGGGTAACGTCCGCGAGCTGCGCGCGGCGGTCGAGCGCGCTGTTCTTCTCGGGGATCCTGCTCTGTGGCAGGCGATAACGGACGAGACGCGCGGCGACGTCGTTCCAGCCGTTGCGAACGAGCCATTCGACGACTCGTTGTCCTTTCGTGCGGCGAAGGAACGAGCGCTCGTACGATGGGAGCGCGGATATATTGCTGAGCTCCTGCGTCGGCACAACGGGAACCTCTCGCGAGCGGCGCGTGCTGCTCGCATGGACCGGACGCACCTGCGCGAGCTTGGCCGGCGCTATCATTTGCTGCCTTCCGTCACCGACGACGAATGACTCGCAGTCACGGCCTCGCACGGTACCCACGTACTGAGGGCGGGCGCCGCCACCACCTGAGGGCGCGCGCCGTCAGGTACCAGGTACAGCTGCCGAGCTAGCCGCGGAGGCGGTAACGGCGACGGAGACCCCCGAGGTTCGACGGCATACATCGGCGAGTCGATGGTGCAAAGCGAGTACCGGCACCGCTCTTGCTCTGCGACAAGGCGATGAGGTGGGTCAGTCCCGAGCACTTGCGAGTTACCCACGGTGAAATTCGCGAGGGCCGGATCGTGAGTCGCGCGATGCGCGCGGTCGCTCTCGCGAGTCGCGGCGACGCTGCTAGCCTCGTGTTTACGCTGCACGGAATCGTGTTCGACCCGACGCCAAAGCTCGGGGTCGAGCTGCGCGCCGCTAACACGTCGCATCTCGTGTACGTGATGTGGCGGCTGATTCCGAAGACGCGGCTGACCGTGCAGGTGAAAGCGCCAGATGCCTCGTACTTGCGAGTCAAACCGATTCACTCCGAGCTCCTCGACGTGCCGGAGCTCGGTCGCGCGCAGAAACTAGCGGCACGCATCGAAGGCGATCGGCTCAGCGCGTGGATCGAAAATCACCTCGTGTGGATGGGCGTGCTGCCACCACCGGCGCGTGCCCTCGTTGGATTTGCCGGCATGCGTGCCGATCACGTGGCGGCGGACGTCGCGCTTGCCGCGGATTGATATGGCTCGCGAGTTGCTGGGCTTGTTCGCATCACCCAGGGAGACTGCAAATGAAGTGCTGCTTGCTGATCTTCGTGTGCATCGCGTGCGGACCGTCGAACCATCACGGCTCCGATTGCACTGGCGCAGATTGCAGCACGGGGTCGTGTAACCCGGGCGACTCGCGCGACTGCTACACAGGAGAAGCCGTCACCAAGGACGTCGGTCCGTGTCACGGCGGCAACCAGCTGTGCACAGGCGCAGGGCAGTGGGGCGAGTGCATGGGCCAGGTGATCCCCGCCGGTGAGTCGTGCACCGACGGCCTCGACAACAACTGCAACGGCATGGTCGACGAGATGACCGATCTCGATGGCGACGGCTTCGCGACCTGCGATTCGAGTGGCGCATCGCTCGACTGCTGCGACTCGGTCGAGTGCGGCACACCGGCTGCGGTGAATCCGGGCGCGTACGATGTTGCGGGCGATAGCGTCGACAACGACTGCGACGGCACGATCGACAACGAGGTCGGTCTTTGCGATCAGAGTCTCGCGTCGAACTCGCAGGCGGCGAGCGATTACGCGAAGGCCATCGACATCTGCCAGAACGCGACGCCGACGGACAAGAAGTGGGGCCTGATCGAAGCGAAGCTGACCCTGCCAAGCGGCACGGGCGTGCCCGATCCGCAGTCGTATTCCATCCGGCACAAGTTCGGCAGCAAGGTGCTTCCGCAAGGTGGCAGCAGCGTCGCGGTGATCTCGACCGGCGGCGCGGCGGCGAAAGGCGATATCAATCCGCCGTATCACGACTTCGTCAGCTACGAGACGACGAAGACATCGCCGTTCCCGGCCGACTTCCTCGCGGCGAACGGCGGCAGCTTGCCGAACGCGCCGGGCTGTCCCGAACCAGTTGGCGCCGTCGCGAACGATCCGGTGATGCTCACGTTCAGAATCCGTGTACCGACGAACGCGCGCTCGTTCTCGCTGCGCAGCAACTTCTACAGCAGCGAGTTCCCCGAGTGGACGTGCTCGCCATACAACGACTTCTACGTGATCCTGATCGACTCGACGTCGACGGACAATCCGACCGACAAGAACCTCGCGTTCTACTCGCCACCGAACGCGATGGCGAAGGTACCGGTGGGCGTGAACCTCGGCTTCGGCAACACGGGGCTGTTCACGCAATGTGTGAACGGTGCGACCGGCTGCGCGACCATGGGAATGGGGCAGGCCGGCACGATCTCGACGTGCGCGGGCACCGACGATCTGATGGCGACCGGCTTCGATGACCCGGCGCCGATGGAATGCGAAGCAGCAAGCCTCAAAGGCGGAGCGACCGGCTGGCTAACGACGAGTGGCAACGTCGTCCCCGGCGAGATCATGACGCTCCGTATCGCGATCTGGGACACCAGTGACCACGCGCTCGACTCACTCGCCGTCGTCGACGGCTTCAAGTGGTCGGCCGATCCGTCGACACCTGGCACGGTGATTCTCAAGACGCACTAACAGAGTCCGAGTCCGAGTCCGAGACACGCGTACTGACAGTCCCAGTCCCCTCATCCCTACGGGTTGGTACGTGCATGCCTCGGACTCGGCTCAGGACACTTAGAGGTGTCCACGTCATGGTTCATGTGATGAGCACGACGCTTCATCGCCTGTGTGTCGCGGCCGAACAGGCCGCCACGCGCGGCGATCACCACAGCGCGGTTCGCAACTACATCGCGGCGGGCGACGCTGCGCGGAACCGAGAGCGCTGGCAACTCGCAGCGAGGTGCT
Source organism: Kofleriaceae bacterium (assembly GCA_036274355.1). Lineage (GTDB taxonomy): Bacteria > Myxococcota_A > Polyangia > Haliangiales > Haliangiaceae > JABFXX01. Next base: position 9,768 of record DASUFX010000629.1, read on the forward strand.
ATCGCAGTGCGCTCGAGATCGATCTCGGATCGCGAGTAGCTGTGTCGCGGCTCGTGCACATCGGTGGTCACACGAACGACCGGCGATTCTGGGTCGAGTATTCGCGGATGCTCAAGCACGACGCGTCGTGGTCGCAGCTCACGTGCCGGCGCGCACAGATCCTCGTCCATAACCTGGGCTCCGTCGTCGAGTGCGCCGAGGTCGGTCCCGTGATCGAGCTCGTGATCGCGTCCGATGGCAGCTTCTTATGTCTTCCCGACGCGCGGTTCAGAGCAATGCCACTCGCGATGACGCTGATCATCATGCGCCGTGCGCTATGGCCCACGGGGCGCAGCTCGAGAGCCGCACCACGCGTTCGCCTCGGCTATCGCGGCCACACGGTGTGGCTGAATGCGCGCGGTGACTGGTCGCTCGGCGATTAGTGCGGCTGGACCTTCGTCAGATCTGTATTCGCGTAGTTCGCGCCGGCTTTGACCTCGACGGCGGTCGAGTACTTGATCGGTTCGCTGCTGTTCGAATCGTTGCGCACGATCGAGAGCTCGTAGCTTCCCGGCTCGAGTGTCTGCCGCTTGAAGTAACCCGACGCGTCGGTCTCCGCTAACGCGTACGGCCGATCGCTCGACGTGCCGTTGCGGAGCTGGATCATGGCGCCACTGATCGGATCGTCGCCGAGCGTGATGGCCCCTTCGAGCGTCGCAGTACCCGCGAAATGAAGCACGATGTCGCTGCTCGGCCCCTTGGCCGGCACGGTGATGCGTGCGACGCCACCGCGGCGCCCGTACGCTTCGACTTCGAGCGCTTGATCCGCCGGAGCCACGACCGAGAACGTTCCAGTCGCCGAGGTCGTCACGCGAAGCTCGGAGCTGCCTTCGGCGTGCACGAGTATATCAGCGTCGGCGATCGGTTCTTGCTTTGCACGCGACGGTCGTCGCGCACTTCGCAACACCCGAGCGCGCGGCGTCGGCAGCGAAACAGACGTTCGGCGGCCTCGTAGCGAATCTACGCAGCACGGTGCATGATCGCGACGTGACGTTCACGGTCGAGCTCGATGCCACGCAAACCGCGCAGGTGATCGATCAATTGACTGCTCTGATGAGGTAGCGATGGCCTGGGTCAAGATTCCCGCGGAGCACCATGCGCTCCTGATCGCAGCGTTGCCGAAGGATCCGCGCGTGCGCACGATCAACATGTTCGGCGGCACCGCGGCGCTCGTGAACGGCAACATGTTTGGCGGCACGTTCGCGCGCTCGGTAATCGTCAAGCTCGGTCCCGACGACTATCCCGAAGCGCTCGCACTCGACGGTGCCGAGCCGTTCGATCCGATGGGCAGGGGCCACGTGATGTCGAACACGGTGCTCCTTCCCGAGACGGTGATGGACGAGACCGCCGAGCTGAAGAGCTGGCTCGCGCGCGCGTTCACGTACACCGCGACGCTGCCGCCAAAGAAGAAGGGCGCCGCCAAGAAGCCCGCCGCGAAAAAAGTTCCCGCAAAGAAGCTGGGCGCAAAGAAGATTTCTGCCAGGAAACCGGCCGCGAAGCGCAAGAAGCGGTCCTGAGCGAGTGCAACAGGTCAGCTAGCGGCGGTGTCGCAGTGGTATGGACAGCGACGTCGTCGAAGTGGTCGCCCGCTTCGGCGGGACGATTCTCGACGTCGCACACGTAGGGCCGGCCGACACGTATCGGATCGGTACGGCGCAAGGCACGAACCTCAGCGTGCCTGGGCTCACGTGCTTTCCGCTCGTCACCGGCGGCAAGGTGCGCCATCCCGTCGGTGTTCCGGTCGTCGAGCGCGACGGCTGGACCGAGATCCGCGTCGGCGCGCTCTCGATCCACATCACGCGTACGAAGCTGGCGCGTGCGCCACTCGCGCGCCCGCGCATCCAGTGGCGCACGCCGGCCTTTCTTGCGGCGTCACTGGTCGTCCACATCGCGATCTGGTTCGTCGCGCTACTGCATGCGCCGATCGAGAAGCTGCCGGCACAGAAGCCGCGGCCGCGCCTCGTGCACGTCGAGGTGGCGCCGCCGGAGCCACCGCCAAAGCCGGCACCGCACGAGGCCACCGAGAACGAACGCAAGAAGGCGTCAGTAGCGGCCGTGCAACCGAGCCGGCGACCGCGTGTCCCGCGCGAAGAGCGCGACGAGCGGATTACCACGACAGAAGCGGCTGTCGCGGCGATGGCGCGCTCGTTCGACGCGATCGACCTCGCGGGCAAGATGGCGGACCTGCGTCCCGAGGACACGTATCGCGAGGATGAAGCAAACGCGCGCGGTTTCGGCGGTGGCGGTACCGGGCGCCGTTTCGATCCAGGCCCCGCTGAATCGATCGCGAGCGGCCCCTACGCGACGATGATCTTCGACGTGAAGCTGTGCCCGAACAAAGCGTGCACCGTCGAAGGCCCGGTTCCCGCGTTGTTCGTGCGCACGCACCTGCTCGCGCACATGGACGAGATCTACGCGTGCTACATGGAGCATGCGAGCGAGCCGGGAACGATCGTGCTGTCGTTCACGATCACGCCCGACGGTGCGGTGCGCGACGCGCGTGGTACCGGCCTCGGCGAGACCGGCCCGTGTGCGGCGCGTGTCGTCGGCGAGATCTTCTTCAAGGCACTCGGAAACGACTACGTGCCGCCGCGCTCGACGTACGTGCGGCGCTACCCGGTGCGGTTCAATCCAGCACGCGGCTAGCGCGTCAGTTGATCGAGATGCATGCGGATATGCGCGGCCTCGGCGGCCGTGTTCGCGAGCGAGATTGCCTGCGTGAACGCGGCACGCGCCTCGCGATCGCGGCCGAGTTGCTGCAGCAGTGCCCCTCTGAGGCCATGAAAGTGAAAGTAGCCCGCGAGCTTGGTCTCGAGTGGCTCGATCATCGCGAGTGCGGCCGCGGCGCCCTTCGTCTTCGACACCGCGACCGCGCGATTGAGCGTGACGACGGGTGACGGCTGCAGTCGCTCGAGGTTCGCATAGAGAAGATCGATCTGCGCCCAGTCGGTGTCGGCCGGCGTCGCGGCGCGTGAGTGAAGTGCGGCGACGGCGGCCTGGATCTGATAAGGCCCCGGCTGCGCGTGGCGCAGCGCTTTGTCGAGCATCGCGAGGCCCTCGGCGATCAGGTTGCGATTCCACTTCGTGCGGTCTTGCACGTCGAGCAGAACGACGGCGCCGTCGTCGTCGAAGCGCGCCGCAGCACGCGCGTGCTGGAGCAGCATCAGCGCAGTGAGCCCCATGATCTCGGGCTCGCTCGCGAACAGCCGGATCAACAGCCGGCCGAGCCGGATCGCTTCGTCGCATAGCTGCGCGCGGTCAGCGTCCTCGCGGCCCGCGGAATACCCCTCGTTGAAAATGAGGTAGATCATCGCTGCGACGGCGCTCATGCGTTCGGCACGCTCGTGCGCGTCGGGCGTCTCGAATGGCACATCGGCGGCGGCGATACGATTCTTCGCACGCGTGATCCGTTGCTCCATCGCGGCCTCGGTAACGAGGAACGCGCGCGCGATCTGCTTCACCGTCAGTCCGGATACGATGCGCAGCGCGACTGCGATCTGCTGCGACGGCGGCAAATCGGGATGACAGCAGATGAACAGCAGCCGCAACACGTCGTCGCGGTAGTGCGCGTCGTCGAGGCGCTCCGCGAGCGAGCTCTCGCTTTCGGCGGCGACATCATCGTCGGGGAGGTCGGTCTGCTTCTTCTTGCGGCGCGTCTGATCGATCGCGATGTTGCGGCCGACCAGGATCAGCCATGCGGTCGGATTGCGTGGCGGACCGTTCTCGGGCCACGACTTGAGCGCGCGGAGCGATGCGTCTTGAAATGCTTCCTCGGCGAGGTCGACGTCGCGGAAATAGCGAACGAGGGCGCCGAGCGCCTGGGGGCGGGCCGAGATCAGCGCCGCGTCGATCCAGGCAAGGTCAGTCATGCGATGGGCCCGCCCGGCTGGTAGAGCATCAGCGGCCGGATCTCGAACGCACCGGCAGAGCCGCTCGCTGCTGCGAGCTCTTTCGCATCGGCGAGTGCGGCCTCGAGGCTCGCCGCTTCGATCACGTAAAATCCGAGCAGCTGCTCTTTGGTCTCGGCGAACGGACCGTCCATCACCATCGCGTCCTTGCCCTTGCGGAGGGTCGTTGCTGCGGTCGTCGGCATCAGGCGCGCGACCGGGCCGAGCCGTTTCTGCTCGCCGATCTTGGAGATCACCTTGCCGAGCGACGCCATGACCTCGGCATCTTTCTCCTTCGACCAGGCGCAGGTGACGGCTTCGGAGTCGTAGCAAAGGATGGCGTAGAGCATCGGGTCTCCTTCCAAGGACGAACGAGTATGCCTCCGGCCGACAACACTCGGAAGTGCCCGAAATCCGAGTGCACGCCGGCGGTCACTCGGTGTTACGCTGAGCCTTCGATGGCGTCCAAGCTCGAGCAAAGCGAGCTCTACGGACTGAAGGCGTTGCGGGGAGTGAGTCTGGATTCGGTCGAGGAGCTGCTAGGAACCTGTGAACTGCGCCGGCTGGCGCCGGGAGACGTGTTGCTCACGCTCGGGCAGCCGAACGACACGATGTACATGATCTTGTCGGGCGAGCTCAGCATTCACCTCGAAGGGCCGACAAGCGAAGCGGTCGCCACGCTCGGGCCTGGCGAAACCGTCGGCGAGCTGTCGGTGATCGATCAGTCGCCAGCGTCGGCGTACGTCGTCGCTGCCGAGCCGACGCGACTGCTCGCGATCGACGAACCGCGATTCTGGAACCTCGTCAACGCGTCGCACGACTTCGCGATCAACTTGCTGCTGTCGCTCGCGAAGCGCCTACGTGCGAACAACTCGACGGTGTCGACGAACATCAAGCTGCAGCGCGAGTACAAGCGCAACGCGCTGATCGACGGCCTCACTGGCCTCTACAACCGGCGGTGGATCGACGAGGCACTGCCGCGCTTCGTGCAGCGTTATGGTCGCGGTGGCCAGCCGCTCACCGTGCTGATGATCGACGTCGATCACTTCAAGCGGTTCAACGACACGTACGGCCACGCGATGGGCGATCAGGTGCTCGTGCGCGTTGGCCAGGCGCTGCGCGCGAGCTTGCGGCCGACCGATCACGTCGCGCGCTACGGCGGCGAAGAGTTCCTCGTGATCCTTCCCGACACCGTCGGGGACGCGGCGGAGATCGTCGCGAATCGGCTGCGCACAGCGGTGAGCGACATCGACCTCGTGCAGGCAGATGGCACGGCGATTCCTCGCATCACGATCTCGCTCGGCGGCGGCTCGTTGCGCTCGGGGCAGACGATGAAGGCATTGCTCGGACACGCCGACGAAGCGCTGTATCAGTCGAAGGCGAACGGTCGGGACCGCGTCACGTTTGCGGTCTCGTCGTCATGACGGACGCCATCGATCCGGTAAAGCGCGCCTCCTTCGACGGGATGGCTGCGCGCTACGACGCGGCGCGGCCGTCGTATCCGAGCGCCGTCGTCGACGACGTGCTCGCACGCTCTGGCGCGAAGCGGGCGCTCGAGGTCGGCGCCGGCACCGGCAAGGCGACCGTGCTATTCGGGCAGAGTGGCCTCGACATTGTTGCGCTCGAGCCCGGTGGTCAGCTCGCTGCGCTGTTACGCGAACGGGTCCGCGGGATGCGCGTCGAGGTCGTCGAGTCGATGTTCGAGGCGTGTGACCTGACCGGCTTCGACCTCGTGTACGCCGCGACCGCGTTCCACTGGGTCGAGCCGAGCGTGCGCTACGTGCGAGCGGCCGAGGCGCTGCGGCCGGGCGGGGCGCTCGCGCTGATCATGAACGAGAAGGCGCCAATGGATCCCACTACACGCGACGACTTCAACGCAGCCTACGCGAAGCATTTTGGGTGGCCGCAGTGGAATCCCCAGTACCTCGAGCGCACCGAGGCATCGTGGGTCGACGAGATCAACGCGAGCGGACGATTCGGGCCGGTGCACGTCGGCCGGTTTCCGTGGTCGGCGACCTACACGACCGACGAGTTTGTCGCGCTGCTCGATACGTATTCCGATCACGTGGTCCAGCCCGACGACAAGCGCTTGCCGCTCTACGACGACATCCGAGCTGCGATCGATCGGCGCGGCGGCAGCGTCGAGATTCCGTATCTGACGTTCGAGTTTTTTGCGCTACGGTTGTGAGATGCGCGTCGTCGTCTACGACAAGACCTGTGTGAAGACGCGGGGACGGTTGTCGCCGATCTGGGCAACCGGTGCGCGGCTCTATCGCGCGTTGCGCCGCGCCGACGCAGTCCACGGGGTCGCGAGCTGGGGCGAGGCGCTGGCCTGGCTCGCCTCGCACAAGCAGCCGCTCCGCGAGATCCAGTACTGGGGACACGGCAAGTGGGGACGCGCGCTCGTCGGCGAAGAATCGCTCGATGCAACGGCGCTGACGACGCGCCGCGCCGAGCTCGAGGCCGTGCGCGAGCGACTGGCACCCGATTCACTGATCTGGTTTCGTACCTGCGAGACGCTCGGCGCGAAGCCCGGCATCGACTTCGCCGAACGGCTCGCCGATTTCTTCGGCGCCCGCATCGCCGGTCACACGTACATCATCGCGTTTCATCAGAGCGGTCTGCGCGGAGTCGCGCCGGGCTGCCGCGCCGACTGGTCACCGGACGAGGGCGTCGCGGCAGGCACGCCCGAGGCGCCCGAGGCGGCGCACTGGTCGCGACCGTGGCGGCCACGAACGGTGACCGCACTGCACGGCGCCGTTCCCGCGGCCTGGATCACGCGCTGACGAACGCGCTCGCGTTAGGATGGGTGTGTGGTTCGCCGCACGCTCGTGCTGATCGTCGTCACTGCATGCGGTAGCGAGCACGATCCGGTGATGCCCGACGCGGCGGGCAATCCATCGATCGCGGGGACGCCGGTGAGCTCGTTCGAGACGTCGTCGTGCTCGACGGGCGACGTACTCGCGCTGTCGATCCAGATCGCCGACGAGGTCCACTGCATCATGCCGGGCCAGCTCGTCGCGTTCGAAGAAGGACCCGCGATCATGTTCACTGGATCGGCCGTGCTGCCGTACGTGAGTAGCGCGGCGCGCGATGCGCTCTACGCGGCGACCAGCGGCAGCGGCAACGTGTTGCAAGTGACGAGCGGGTTTCGCACCGTCGTGCAGCAGTACCTCTTGTACCGCTGGTTTCAGATGGGGCGCTGCGGCATCACCGCGGCCGCCGACCCGGGGACGTCCAACCACGAGAGCGGACGCGCGCTCGACGTCTCGAACTACAACACGTGGATCACGGCACTCGAGGCGAACGGCTGGGCGCATGACGTGCCCGGCGATCCGGTGCATTTCGATCACCTCTCGTCACCGGACATTCGCGGCGCCGACGTGCTCGCGTTCCAGCGGCTATGGAACCGCAACGCGCCCGACGATCCGATCACCGAGGATGGTCAGTACGGGCCGATGACCGAGGAGCGCGTTAAGCGTGCGCCCGCGGAAGGCTTTGGCATCGGCGCGCCATGTGCGCAGCGGCTCGCGCCGCCGATCGCACGGAGCGGGGAAGGGAACGACGAGGTCGAATGCGCGCGTTGATCGGTACCTATTGCTCGCGCAGGACCAACAGGCCGCGCTCGAGATCCGCAACGTAGAGGAGGTCGCCGATCTTGCGCACCGCGAGCGCACCCTCGAACGCACCGCCGTACGCGTTGTCTTCGATCCAGTCGTTGTAGTGCGCGACCTCGACGGGATGCGTCGGGTCGGTGAGATCGATGACGCGCACGCCGTCGTGGTAGTAGGCGATGTAGACCTTGTTGCCGTGGACCTCGAAGTAGTGAATGCCCACTTCGCGCCGCGTCTGGTAGATCGCGAGCTCGTGCATGAACGTCGGTGACGCCGTATCGCCGTCGAGGATGCTGAGATGCGCGCCGCCGCTCGGCGACGCCGTCATACCTTCGTCGCCCGCCAGCACGATCTTCCTGCCGCCGATCGTGCCTGCCCACGCTGCGTGGCTGTAGCCGAGCCTGTACCTGCCGAGCTCGACGTTGCTGGTGCCGAAGCCGCCACTCGTGTCGAAGCCGACGAGGCCGAGCGTCGTGTTGCACGCGTAGATCTTGTCGCCGTCGACATAGAGATCGTGCACGCCGCTGACGTCGCCCGGCACGATCGCCATGCCCTGACGCACCGGTGTCAGTGGTGCGGTCACGTCGTATTTCGGCACCGATTCGTTGTACGTCGCGAGGTACAGCTCCTTCTTGCCGTTGCGTTCCTGGATCTGGAGCGAGTGCGAGTACTCCTGGAGCATGCTGACGAACGTCGGCGCCGCCGGGTCCGTGACGTTGACGACCTGGGTCGGATCTTCCGACCCGAACGGCGACAGGAACGCGACGACGTTCGTGCCGTCGTTGACGACGCGGACGTCGTTCCAGGAGCCGTCGTAGTGACCGACCGCCACTGGCGCGGTCGGATCGCTAATGTCGATGATCTCGAGTCCGCCGATACCCGCGAGGTACGCGTGCGTACCGTCGATCATCAAGTTCAAGCCTTCGATCACCTCGCCGGGAAGACCTTTCTCGAGCGAGCCGACGAGCGTGAGCCCGGTCGCCAGCGAGTCTTCCTTGTGCGCGGCGAAGCGCTCGCCCGTCGTGCGCGAGATCCGTTCGCCGCGGTCGGTGTCGTACGTGATGTATGTCGCGGCGAGCGTGTCGCTCGACGTCAGGCACGCGGCGTACACGCGAATGAACACGGTGTTGCCGTACTCGTACGCTTCCCGCTGCCAGTAGCGCGTGCCGTCGCTCCAGGTGAAGAACGAGTAGCCATCGCTCGCGTCGTGATCGTCGGTGTTGCCGAGGCGACTGAACCCTGTCGTGCAGCTGCCTTCGTACTTCGGATACTCGAAGCGGAAGTACTGCGCTTGATCGGAGACGAACCAGCGGCCAGGTAGATCGCGAAGGCCATCGGCGACGCAATTGCTCGGCAGCTCGGCCGCGTTCGGATCGATGTACATGCCGGTTGTCGGCAGCGGTGCCACCGGTGGCGTACACGGCCCCGGCATCATGTCGTCGCCGCCACCTCCATTGTCGCCACACGCGGCAAGAATCAGGACAAAGCTAAGAACCACCCGCATGGCGGCCAGCCTAACCTGACGACGCTCGACTGCAACGCTCATACGCGCTGGCAATGTGCGATGCGACAGCAGCTGACACGCCTGGTCATCGCCCGGTGCGTCGGCGTTAGTAGAGGTACGCCATGACGAGCCCAATACCGAGCACGAACAACATGATGGCGACGACGAGCATGACGACGGAGCTGCGCGACGCCTGATCGCGAGGGAATTTCTCGGTTGGTTCGGCGCGCATGACCGGGCGGCCGGCGGGCAGCGCGCTCGCGGCGCGCGGCGGTGGCTCGGCAAATGCCGGCATCGCGGGCTCGGGCCGGTAGCTCGCGAGCGCGGCATCGAGCGCAGAGGCGAGCGCCTGCACGTTGGCGAAGCGTTCCTCGGAATCGTGGGCGAGGCAGCGCAGCACCACCTCGTCGACGACGTGCGGCACCGAGACGAGTGTCGACGGCGGCGGTGGCGCTTCGGTCAGTTGCTGCGTGAGCAGATCGAGACCGACGGCGTTGAACGGACGCCGCCCGACGATCAGCTCGTACGCGAGCACGCCGACCGTGTAGATGTCGGTGCGGTTATCGGCGCGGCCGCCCATCAACTGCTCGGGCCCCATGTACTCGATCGTGCCGACTGCGGTGCCCATGATCGTGAGCTCTTGCGGAGGCGGCATGTCGCTCGTCGCGAGGATCTTCGCGATGCCGAAGTCGAGCACCTTCACGACATCGTCGTTCGTCAGGAAGATGTTGCCCGGCTTGAGGTCGCGGTGGATGACGCCGAGTGCGTGGGCCTCGCCGAGCGCGCTGCACATCTGACGCGCGATGCCGAACACGCGGTTCCACGGCATGCGGCCGTGTAGCTGGAGCAGGCGCAGCAGCGTTTCACCTTCGAGCAGCTCCATCGCGATGAACGGCAACCCTTCAGGCGTGCTGCCGATCTCGTAGGTCGCGACGGTGTGGGGATCGCGTAGCTTGATCAGCACCTCGCCTTCACGACGGAAGCGAGCGACGAGCTTGTCGTCCGCGGCGAGCTCGCGGTGCATGATCTTGAGCGCGACCGGTTGGCCGACGTCCGTCTGCTCGGCGCGGTAGATCGATCCGAAACCGCCGATCGCGATCCGCTTCTTGACGAGGTAGTGACCTGCGATCACGAGGCCGATGTGTGGATCGTCGACGGTGCGGCCGCAGGTCGGGCAGAACGTCGCGCGCGAGTCGAGCGCGGTGGAGCACGCCGGGCAGATCATGCGGGCACCACCGAGGGCAGCGGCGCCGCAAGCGCATCGAGGTAGCGCGTGCGCAGATCGATACGACCGAGGTGCGGCCGGCCGTGAGCGCGCTCGGCACGAGCCTCGAACCCGAGCTGCGCACCGATCGCGAACCGCTCGTTCAAATAGCGCGCGAGAACCGGCCGGGACACGATCTTCGTCGCGACGATGTGGCGCACGCCGGTGACATCCGAATGCACGAGCTGCCACACGCGGCGCGCGGCATCCTCCGCCCACACCGCGGAGCGGTGCTCGTCGGCGACGACGGTCATCGGCAACCCGCGCTGGGTGCGGCCGCGCAGCCAATCGAGGTGGCCGGTGCGACCGGTCGCCGATGGCCCGATCCACAGACCGGCGCGAATGACGAGCGTGTTGTCGCGCGCGAGCACGAGCTGCTCGGCGGCGACACGCGTCTGTCCCATCACGCTCACCGGATCGGTCGGCGAGTCCTCGTAGTACGGCCCGGTGTCGCCGCTGAACACGTGGTCGCTCGAGAGGTGCACGATGCGGGCGCTCGCGGGTGCATGCGCCAGCAGCACCCGTGTGCCTTCCACATTCACCGTGTGCGCGAACTCCGGCGCGTCCTCGCACGTGCCGACGTCGCACACGCCGGCGCAGTTGATGATCACGCGCGGTGTCATCATGCGTGACCGCGCGAACAGCGCCGCCACCGCAGGCTCGTCATCGAGATCGATGCCCTCCGCGATGCCGTCCGGCACTTCGCGGGTGAGCGCGTTGCAAAAAGCCGTGACGCTCGAAGCCTTGCCGGCGCGCAAGATCGACCACCCCAGCATGGAGGTCGCGCCGAACAAGAACACCTCGGACATGTCGCCCAGTCTAGCCCAGAGGCAGGCCTAGCTCCCTCAGCTCGGCCTCACGAAGTGGTAGCTCGTCGCGGAGGAAGAATTCGTCGAGCTGCGGCGGCTTCACGCGCGTGCCCGCCAGCATCGCGTGCGCCTGGCCGCGGTGGTGAATCTGGTGCTCGAGCAGGTGCAGAAGCACGTTCGCGCGGGTGTCGGTCTGCACGCGCGTCTCGCGCTGCATGCGGATCTCGTCCTCGGGATTGCCGGCGGCGCACGCGACCAGCCGCATGTCGACGTCGCGCTGCATCCGGCGCAGCTCGGCGAACGTGCCGCTCTTCTCGAACGCCTCCAACGCAGCCCATGGCCGAGGGCGGCCGCCTGCCTCGAGCGCGTCGACATAGAACAGGTCGACGAACAGGATGTGCGTCAGCGTCAGGTGCAGCGATGGAAAGAAGCTCGTGCGCGTCGCGCGATACTCGGCGTCGTCGAGCTCGCCGACGGCGCGGTGCAGTCGCAGATTCGCCCACGCGTTGTTGTGCGCCATGCGCACGAGGACGTTTGTCGCGTTCATATCACCTCCACGATCGCGAGCGTGCGTTGCGCGCCACCCGCAGTCAGCTCGCATTCATCATCGACAACTTTGCCGTGCAGTGCGCGCCCCATCGGCGAGGTCGGCGTCACGACGGTCACGTCGCCGTCGACCACGAGCCCGCCACCGTGCGCGGCGATGAACAGCGTGCGCCTGCGATCGTCCTCCTCGACGACGACGACCGCGCCGACCGCGACCTTCGTCAATGGTTGGATCGCCATCGCGCCGATCACCGACACCGCGGTCTCGAGATCGGCGACACGCTGTGCGTGACCGCGCGCGAGATACGACTGCTCGAGGCCGCGCGTGTCTTTGTCGTTCTCCGGCCGCGCGTCGTCGCTGATCGCGCCTTCGGTCGCTGCCGCGTGTGATGCGCGCGCCGTCGCAAGCTGCGCTTCGAGCTGCGCAAGGAGCTCGCGCCGGAGCTCAGCTTTCGAGCGAGGACCTGCCATGCGCGGCAGTATAGTGTTGGTATGCGGTACGCGCTCGTCATCAGCCTCGCGGCGTGCGCCGGATGCGGTGACAACCTGCCGGAGTGCGGCTTCGTTCACACGCTGGCGGCGAATCGCAACATCTGGGGCGGCCACATCGCCGTCGACGCTGATCGCGTCTACTACAGCGACTACGACAACGGTATCGGCACGCACCTCGTGTTTCGCCAGCCGCGCGAGGGCGGCCAAGCACTCGTGATTAGCGGTCGCGACGAGAGCAGCCGATTCGGCTACGGCATGGTGACCGACGACAGCTACCTGTACTGGACCGCGGAGGTCGCAGAAGCCGGCTACACGCTGTTCGCGACGCCGAAACTTGGCGGCGCCTCACTCCAGCTCAAGGTCGTTTCGGTGTGCACGGCGCACGGCGTCGCCGTCGACAGCGTCAACTCGTACGCAGGCGCGATCCGCTGCGACGACAATCCAGCGCAGGTCGTTGCCGCGCCCCATGTCGGTAGCGGTGGCGGCGTGATCTGGAGCTCGACCGATGCCGACGTTTCCGCGCTCGCCGCGCGCGATGGCAACGTCGTGATCGCGACGACGAACGGCCTGTTCCGTGTGATGCCCACGGCGACCGAGCTCCTCGACGGGCATTCGACGTATCAGGTCGTGATCGTCGGCGACGAGATCGTGTACAGCACGACCGAGGCGGTGATCGCGATGCCGTACGCAGGTGGTGCGCAGCGCACGCTGTATACGTTCCACACGACAATCGATCAGCCGCGTCCGTTCGCGGTTGATGGTGACGATCTGTATGTCGTCGAGTCGACCGAGCTCGTGTACATCCATGCTGGCGACCAACCGATCTCGCTCGTCTCGGACATGGGGCTGGCGATCACGCACATCGCCGCGGGTGGTGGTGCCGCGTACTGGCCGACGCTCGCGGTGCCGGGTGCGCCCGGCGTGCTCGATACATTCAACGGCGCCGTGTTCCGCGTAACGCCGCCGTGTCACTGAGGAACGCGATCGAGCGCGGCGCGGACGATCTGCGCGAGCATGTCGGGCTGAAACGGCTTTTGCAGGAAGTTCACACCGTCGACCAGCGGCTCGCCCCTCCCAGCCTGCGCGGACGTGTAGCCGCTCATGTACACGATGCCGAGCGCAGGGGCCGTCGCACGCAACCGTTCGGCGAGCTCGCGCCCCGTCACACCACCCGGCATCACGAGATCGGTGAGCACCAGCTGCACCTTGTCGCGAAGCTCGGGCCATTGCTCGAGCGCCTTCGCACCGTTCTGGGCCGCGTAGACCGTGTAGCCGCACTTCTCGAGCAGGTTGACGACGAGCAGGCGCAACGCGTCTTCATCCTCGACGACGAGTAACGTCTCGGTGCCGTGCGGTAGGTCCGCGTCGTCGCCGCCGCGCGCATCGTGTTGCGGGCGGCGTGCCGTCGTCGCCGGTAGGTAGAAGCAGAACGTGGTGCCGCGCCCCGGATCGCTCGCCACATCGATCCAGCCTTGATGCTGGCGAATGATGCCGTACACGGTCGCGAGACCGAGGCCCGTGCCCTTGCCGACATCCTTCGTCGTGAAGAACGGTTCGAAGATGTGTGGCAACGCATCGGGTGCGATGCCGCTGCCGGTGTCACTCACCGTGATGAACACGTGTGGGCCGCGCGGGCCGTCTTCGCCGCGCACCGCGTCGGGTTCGGTGATCATCTTCTCGCCGGTCGCGATCGTGAGCTGGCCGCCTTGCGGCATTGCATCACGCGCGTTGATCGCGAGGTTGAGCAACACCTGCTCGAGCATGCCGACGTCGGCCTTGACCGGCGGCAGCTGCGTCGAGCAATGCGCGACGAGCGTGATCGCTTCGCCGAGCGCGCGCTGCAGCATGCGCGTCATGTTGCGGACGACGTCATTGACGTCGACGATGCGCGGCTGCAACACCTGCTTGCGGCTCACCATCAAGAGCTGTCGCGTCAATGTCGCGGCGCGCTCGCTCGCCTGGATGATATCCGCGGCATGCTCGCGGATAGCGTCTCCGGTGCTCGGCGCACGCGTGATCAGCGATGCATTGACCTGGATCACGGTGAGCAGGTTGTTGAAGTCGTGCGCGATGCCGCCGGAGAGCTGGCCGAGCGCCTCCATCTTCTGGGCCTGGCGCAGCTGCTCCTCCAGGCGGCGACGTTCGGTGACGTCGAGCATCGCGCCGACCATGCGTACCGCCTGGCCGCGTTCGTGGATCACGTAACCGCGATCGAGCACGTTCGCGTAGTGGCCGTCGTGGCAGCGAAAGCGATACTCGTCGGTCCAGTAGTGCTGGCCACTCTGGATCGCACCGAAGAGGCTGCGCTCGACGTGCGGAAGGTCGTCGGGATGCATGCGTGACGACCACGCATCGATCGTCGATACATTTTCGGGCGCTACGCCGAACAGCGTGCGCATTCCTTCGTTCCACCAGATCGCGTTTGTTCGCAGGTCCCAGTCCCAGACCGCGTCGTTTGTCGCGCGCGTGACGAGCTGCAAGCGTTCGTGGCCGACCCGGCGTTCATCGACGATGCGCTTGCGCAGCTCGAGCTGCGCCACCACTTGCCGCGCGAGCGCCGCGAGCCCTTCGATCTGAACCGATGTGAGCGATACGCGTGGGCTCGTGTCGACCACCCCGAGCGTGCCGAGGCATTGGCCGTTCGCCATCACGAGCGGCGCACTCGCGTAGAAGCGGATGCCCGCTTCGGCGACAAACGGCGTCTCGGCAAATCGCTCGTCCTGTGTGGTGTCCGGCACGATCATCACGTCGGGGCCGAGGATCGCGTGCGCGCAGAATGCGAGGTCGCGCGGCGCTTCAGTCGCGGGGAACTGATACCGCGCCTTGAACCACACACGGTCTTTGTCGACGAATGTGATGACCGCACTCGGCGTGCTGCAGATGACGGCGGCGAGCTTTGCGAGCGCGTCGAGCTCGGGCTCGGAGTCGTTATCGAGCACGTGGTAGTCGCGCAGCGTCGCGAGCCGAACTGGCTCGTCCCTCGGGCGCGGCGCCGCTGTCATCCCACTGCGATCAATAGCCGATCGCGGACGCTTGGGCAGTGATCAAACGGAAAGACCGGATCGAGACAACGCTACGCGTCGCGAAGTTTCAGCCCGGCTGCAACCTTTTTCGCCTTGCCGAGTGCGGCTTCCGCGGTATCCGCAGTAGCCAGTACAACTCCGAGTCGGCGGCGCGGCACCGCGTTCGGCTTACCGAAGAAGCGTACGTCGATATCGGGCGTCGCGTAGGCCTCGCCGACACCGTCGAGCACTGGCGACGCGAGCTTGCCCTCGGCGCGCAACGCGACACTGGCACCGGCGGCGTAGCGCCGGATGTTCGCGATCGGCAGTCCGAGAATCGCGCGCGCATGCAGCGCGAACTCGCTCCAGGTCTGGGTCGCGAGCGTGACCATGCCCGTGTCGTGCGGGCGGGGACTGACCTCGCTGAAAATCACGCGATCATCGGCGCACAAGAACAGCTCGACGCCGAAGATCCCGTAGCCACCGAGCCGATCCGTGATCTTGCGAGCGATCGCCTGCGAGCGTTCGATCTGCGCAGCATTCATCGTGTGCGGCTGCCAGCTCTCGACGTAATCACCGCCGACCTGGCGATGACCGACCGGATCACAGAAGTGCGTGCCATTGACCGCGCGCACCGTGAGCATCGTGATCTCGCTCTGGAACTCGATGAACTCCTCGACGATCACGCGGCCGGCGCCGGTACGTCCGCCGGTCTGCGCGTAGTGCCAGCTCTGCTCGAGATCAGCCTCCGTCTTCGCGACCGACTGGCCCTTGCCCGACGAGCTCATGATCGGCTTGATCACGACCGGCCAGCCGAGCTCGCGCGCCGCGGCCTTCAGCTCGTCGAACGTATCGGCGAACTGATAACGCGCGGTCGGCAGCTTCAGCTCCTCGGCCGCGACCCGGCGAATCGCCTCGCGGTCCATCGTGAGCCGCGCGGCCTGCGCCGTCGGGATCACGTGCCAGCCTTCGTTCTCGAGTGCGATGAGCTCCTGCGTCGCGATCGCCTCGATCTCGGGGACGATCAGATGCGGCTTCTCGCGCTCGATCACGGCACGTAGCGCCGCGCGATCGAGCATGTCGATCACGTGGCTGCGATGCGCGACCTGCATCGCGGGGGCATCCGCGTAGCGATCACAGGCGATGACTTCGACGCCAAATCGCTGGAGCTCGATGACGACTTCTTTACCGAGCTCGCCGGAACCGAGCAGCAATACACGCGTCGCGTTCTCACTCTTGGGCGTTCCGATCGAGACCATGCGCGGGGGCATACCACGCGCGTCTGTCAGCGCATCAGAACAATCCGGCGGGTACCGACCAGTACGGACTGATGTTGTCGGCCTTCATGTCCTGGCCGGGCAACCACATCGGCGCCGCGCTCGGGTCGACGGTGCCCGACAGCTTGTTCTTGGCGACCGCACCGATCCAGATCTGCTTGCACTGGGTGACGCCGTTCGCGACGCACGATGGATCGGTGTTCGCGCTGGTCAGTCGATGGCCGTAGTCGCGCTCGGTCGAGAACACGATCCAGTAGTAGTCGGTACCGACGGTCGGCGCCCAGTGCGCCCACGTCGTGTCGAGATCGGCGAAGCCGCCGTTCATCTCGGTCATGTCGACGATCCACGCGCCACCCGCATCCGCGAGCATCAGACGCTGCCCGGCGTCGCGCGCCGGATTCGAGCGCCAGGAGGTGCGCGACGCGTTGAGCACGATGAGAGCGTTGTCGGGCGAGAAGCTCGGAAAGAAGAAGTTCGTGTAGCTGCCGTTCTGGAGCGTGATCGGGTTCGGGAACGGGAACGTCGGCACGCCGAACGTGTGCTGGCCGCCCGTGTATGCGTACGACATCATCGCGATCGACGAGCCGGAGAGATCGATCCATTGGTTCGGGTTCGGGGTCGAGGCGAACACGATCTTGTTGCCGTCCGGTGACCAGTCAGCCATCAGCGCCGAGCGACCGCTCGTCGGACCCATCGTCGAGACCTGGTTCAAGTTCGACGGCACGACCATGCCGGTGTCCGGGTCGTAGAGCTGGAGCGTGCCGTTGACCATCGAGACGATGGCCGCAGTCGATTGCTCGGTGAATGGGCCGGTGCCGTTCGGCGGGAACGTCGTGTACGAGCCGTGGATGCCGAGGTTGTTCGCGTTGACGGTCTCCATCCAGCTCTGCGATGCGCCGTCGTACTTGAGGAAGCCGGTGTAGAGGTTGCCGCAGTCGTTGGCGACACACCGCGAGTAGCCGATGCGCGTGCCGCTGCGATTCACGGTGTGGCAGGACGTGCAGCCGTCCTTGACGAGGTTTTGCGTCGTCTGGCCGAACGTCTGTTCCATGATGTTGCCGCGCGACGACGCCCAGTAATAGATGGCGGTCTTGTCGATGATGTCGCGCGCGATGACGTTCGTCCGCGGCGTGCTCGTGAACTTCATGTCGGGCGTCGCCTGCGCGAGACCCTCGACGGTGTACGTCAGCGTCTCGCCGGCGCTGCTCGCCATCACGTTTTCCCAGTCCTGCTCGGAGAGCTGCGCCTCGGGGCTGGTCGTGTAGATGTTGACCGCGACAAACGACGACGTCAGCGAGATGTGGAACAGGTCGTTACCCGCGGCCGTCCACTGCGCCTCGATCGGCGGCATGTTGCGCGGCGACACCGCGCCCTCGAGCGGATACTCGATCACCGGTACGCGCGCGGCGTCGGTGCCGACGGTCGCGTTGCCGAACAGGTCGGGAGCATCGGTTGGGGCGGGCGGTACGACGACATCGCCGACGAGATTGACGCCGAGGAGTGCAGTGCCCGTGAGCGTGTTGCAGATCGCGGTGATCGTCGTCTTGCCGCCGTGCGGGAGCACGGTCGCGGTCGCGTCGACGAACGTGCCGAAGTCTGCGTCCATGCTGAGCGCGCACTTCAGTGTGATGTCGGTCTTCTCCGAACCGTTGACGCCGTAGACCTTGTAGTCCTGCGTCGCGGTGCCGCCGAGCGGGACGGTCACGGTCGTGAACGCCGGCTCGACTTCGATCGACATGTAGTCGCTGTCATCGCCACTGTGCGAGCCACAGGCGGCGAGCACGCAGATCGCTAGGCAAAGTCCCCTCATGGCCTATGCTTATCGCGGGCCGTGACGACTCGTCGAGACATTCTGCGCTTCGCAGCGGTAACCAGTCTGTTGCGAGGCGCCCGCGTATTCGCGGCCGAGGCCAAGATGACCCTGAACACCCGTGCGATTCCCAAGAGCGGCGAACAGTTGCCCGTCGTCGGGCTGGGCACCTGGCAGACGTTCGATGTCGGGGCCGGCGCCGACGAGCGCAAGGCCGTCCGCGAGGTCCTCGCCAAGTTCCTCGGCGCGGGAATGAAGGTGATCGACAGCTCGCCGATGTACCGGCGGGCCGAGGAGGTCACCGGCGACGAGCTGGCCGGCATCAAGGATGCGTCGCCGTTTCTGGCCACGAAAGTTTGGACGCGTGGCAAACAGGCCGGCATCGAAGAGATGGAGCGGTCGTTGCGCAGAATGCGCACGAAGACAATGGACTTGATGCAGGTGCACAACCTGCTCGATGTGAAGACGCACTTGCCCGTGCTCCGTGAGTGGAAGGCGGCGGGCAAGATTCGCTACCTCGGCGTCACCCACTATCAGCACGGCGAATTCGACGCGATCGAGAAGCTGATGAAGACCGAGAAGCTCGATTTCATCCAGATCCCGTTTTCGATCGTCGACCGCCTCGCCGAGAAGCGCATCCTGCCGACCGCCGCCGACACCGGCACGGCCGTGCTCGTGATGACGCCGTTCGAATCCGGCGAGCTGTTCACGAAGGTGAAAGGCAAGCCGCTGCCCGCGCTCGCGGCCGATCTCGATTGCACGAGCTGGGCGCAGTTCTTCTTGAAGTTCATCATCGGCCATCCGGCGGTCACGTGCCCGATCCCGGCGACCGCGAAGGCGTCGCATGTCATCGATAACGTGCAGGCAGCACGGGGGCGGCTTCCGGATGCGAAGCAGCGCGACAAGATGGCGGCGACATTCGTGCGAACATAGCCAGCGATGGCAGCAGTGATCGTCGAGCTCGCGGCGCGGAAGTTCACGCTTCCCGCCGAGTGCCCGTGTTGCGGTGCTCCTCCGGATAGCGAGCTGTCCGTGACGGCGCAGGCGACGCGCCAATCCCTCGCGTTCCCGTATTGCAGGCGCTGCACTGGACACCTGCAGCAGTGGGAGACCTCCGGCGTCGCGTCGGCGGGCCTCATGGTGCTCGCGATCCTCGCGGTGATCGGCCTCGCAGTTGCCGGCATGTTCTTGCTAGCGATCGGCGTCTTCGTCGTCGGTGCATCGCTCGCGTGGGTGTTGCGGTCGTCGCGGCGCGCGGCTGCCAAGGCCGCGTGCGGTGAGTCGTGCGCGACGCCGGGGCAAGCAGTCACCTATCTCGGCTGGGCCAACGCGACGCACCGGTTCTCGTTCGCGTCGCCGACGTTCGCGGCGCGCTTCGCGGAGGCCAACCAATCGCTGCTCGCGAACGAGACGCCGCAGCTGCGCAAGCTCCTCGACGGTTACCGGAAGGCGCGTCTCGCCGTTCCCACGCCTGCCGTCGCTGCTGGTGTTGCGCCGCCGCCGCTGACTGCGCGCGATTGGACCGCGCGACTCGAGTCGACCTCCGGCACCGTGATGCGGCGCATCGCGCTCCTGCGGGCACTCGAGATGATCGAAGAACCCCAACCGCGCCGCGAGCTGATCCAGACCGTGGCCCGGATCGAGCTCGCGCCCCTGCTCGACAAGCTACAACGCCAGTCGAGCCCCGCCGCCAAACGCTCACTCCTCAACGCCGCCATTGCCAAGATTCGCGAGGACAACATCCCCGATGAGCTGCAAGCGGCCGAGCTCGAGAAGCTCGAGGCCCGGCTCGCCGAGCTGTAACTACCAGGTCATGCCCACGGTCATGCCCATGCGGTGATTGCCTTCGGTGTCGGGCACGAAGAAGAAGTGGACGGGTGTCTGGATGCTGCCGACCGAGGGCGTCCAGCCTGCCGCCGCGATCATGTGCGACGGCGCGTCCGGATCCGGCGTGAGGTTGACGCCGACGCCGAGCTGGAAGCTGCGATCGAACTCGAAGCCGATCAGGCCGCTCGCGGCCGGGATGAACTTGCTCTGCTCGAGACCGGCGACGGTGACGTTGCCGACCATCAGCACGTTCAGCCACGAGTGACCGACGATGCGATAGAAGCCCTCGTAGCCGAGCAGCATCATGTTCGGCGACTTGAGGCCGTACTTCTCGCCGATCGTGACCGGCATGCCGTTGTCATCGGTGCGCGTCTTGTACTGCGCATCGTTCATCTTGAAGAGGTAGGTCCAGCCGAGCCGGAAGCCGTGCATGAAGCGGCGACCGACCGGGCGCTTCCAGCCTTCGTCGTCGCTCGGACCCGACGCCTCGGTCGCACTGGTCGACGTATCCGGCGCGAGCACCGCGACCTGCGGCTGCTGCTGCACCGGCTGCGGCTCGTCAACGGGAAGGAGCGGCGGCGGCTGCGGCGCCGATGCAGGCTGCGCCGTGGGCGTGTTGCAGCAGTTGCCCGGTGCTTGCGGCGCCGGCGCGGGCGCGGCCGGCTGGGCGATGGCAACGTTGGCACCCGTGAGGGCGAAGAGGGTGGCGACGGTGGCGAGGACGGTCTTCATGGCGTTTCCTTTCGTGTCGTGCTTTCGACACTCACACCCCCGCGCGTGAACATGCCCGGCGCCCCGCGTGAACCACGCGTGAAGCAGGGGCGACCAACGCTGTCGCCTTGGCTCGACGACTGCATCGCTAACTCTCGCAATGTCCGCGACTTTTCTTGGGCGCACGTGCTCCCACGCCCGCGCGGGCGCAGTCGTCGCAATCCTGTTGGCAACCGCGTGCCGATCCCAGCCAGCCGCATCGCGGTTGTTCGTTTCGAACGAGAGCGCGGGCACTGTTTCGGTGATCGACGCGCACTCGACTAAGACGCTCGCGACGATTCCCGTCGGCGATCAGCCGCGCGGTCTACGCGTATCGCGCGATGGGCGCACGCTGTTCGTCGCATTGCGCGGGGCGCACAGCATTGGCGTCGTCGATCTCACCCAGCTGCGGCTCGTCGATACGATCCCGAGTGGACGCGGTCCCGAGGCATTCGATCTGGTCGGTGATCGATTCATCGTCGTGTCGAACGAGGAGACGCAGGCGGCAACGATCGTCGACGTGAATGCGCGCAAGGTCCGCGCGACGATCACGGTCGGCAACGCACCCGACGGCGTTGCTGCAGCACCCGATGGTTCGGTGTGGATCACGAACGAAGCCGACAACACGGTGTCGGTGATCGATCCGCGTGCAGCACGCGTCGTTGCGACGCTCGCAACCGGCATGCGACCGCGCGGCATCGCGTTCAATCACAAGCTCGGCGTTGTCACCGGTGAGAGCGACGCGTCCGTCACCATCGTCGACATTGCGGCACGCGAAGCGATCGCTCGCGTGCAGTTGCCGATGACGGGCGTGACTCCGCCGCAGCCCGTGGGTGTCGCGATCGATGCTGCGGGCCGGTACGCGTACGTGACGACCGGGAACGCCGGCAGCATCGCGGTGATCGATCTCGAAGCGCATCGCCTTGCCCGAGTGATCGAGCATGTCGGTCATCGGCCATCGGCAATCACGCTCGGTCGCGACGGCTTGCTCTACACCGCGAATGGCCCGGGTAACGACATCGCTGCGATCGATCCGAGGAGCGGCCTCGTCGTGCGCCGCATCGCCGCCGGTGATTCGCCGGGAGACATCACGTCGCTGTGAGGAGGACCCATGATCCGGAAGTTGTCGTCGGGAAAGTATCGGCTGTACTCGCGCAAGAAGGATGCGAAGACGGGTAAGCGCAAGAACCTGGGCACGTTCAAGTCGAAAGCGGACGCCGAGAAGCACGAGCGTGCCGTGCAGTTCTTCAAGCGCCGCGGCTAGCGATCACTTGTTGATCGTGACGTCATCGCGGCGGTTTGCTCGACGGACGGGGCACGAGCTGGCGAAGCTGCCACGATTGCAGCTGCATCGTGCGCCGCACCTTGCGTCTGTCATCGTCTTGCAGCCGGGAGAGCAGGGCGGCCAGGTGAATGAGCGCCACGATGTAGATGAACAGGCCGACCAGCGTCGCATTCGGATCGAGCTCGCCCGCGGGTGTCTGCAAGAGCAGCGTGTTGCCGCTCACCGACACGCGATCGGGCAACACACCCGCGATGGCGAGCAGCCACGGCGATACGGTTGCAATCACCGTCAGTAGTGCGAGGAGCCACGGGCGGATCAGCTTTCGATGTGTCGCCATCAGCGACACCATGATGATCGCCGGACCAGGGCCGATCACGATCGGGCTCACCATCCAGCCGAACAACGCAAACATCGCGAGGTTCAGCGTGATCGTGATGTAGCCCGAGACGTAGGGATTGCGCGGCGCGATCAACGCTTGCACGAGGATGATCGTGAAGCAGATGAGCGGACCAACGATGTTGTACCAGGCGTCACGAAAGCCGATGTAGTAGAGGACCGGGAAGAACCCGAGGTATGCGATCGCGGCGAGCATGCCGAAGCGGGCGCTGATCTTGAGCGCGTCCTCGTCGATCGCTGCGAGCTCCTCTTCGACCTCGGGCGGCATCACGGTCGGTGCCTCGAGCATCAGTGCGCCGACGAGGTCGGCGGGCTCGCGGTCCGTCGGGTCGAGCGCGAGTGCGCGTGCTGCAGCGCGGATCGCATCGCGCCGCTCCTCGGGGCCATCGCCCTTGCCGAGCGCTTTGCGCGCGGTCGCCATCTCGGCCTTTGCGAGCTCGCGGCGTAGCGCGACGTCGCGGTTGCCGTCGAGGAAACGCTGCACGGCGGTACCGAGCTCGCGCGCGGTGTCGTAGCGCAGCTGCGGATCGACTTGCGTCGCTTTCACGCAGATCTGATCGAGCTCGGGCGGAATCTCGCGATTGGGTGCGCGGACCGAAGCGCGCGCGTCGACGCCTGCGAGTGCCGACGCGATGCCCGGTTGGCCACGCGGATGCAGCGGCGCGAGCGCGAGGATCTCGAACAGGATGCAGCCGAGCGAGTACACGTCGGCGCGACCGTCGAGGAAGTGGTCGCCGCGGATCTGCTCCGGCGAGATGTATCCGGGCGTGCCGAGGATCGCGCCGACCACGGTTTCGGTTCCGGCCGTCGTTGTGATGTCGGCCATCGGCCGGATGTCGGCCATCGTCCCGATGTCGTCGAAGCTGTCGCGCTTCGGCTCGTTCGGGTCCTCGGTGATGCGGGCGATGCCCCAGTCGAGCACGTAGACTTCACCGTAATCGCCGAGCACGATGTTCGCCGGCTTGAGATCGCGATGCACGACTCGGCGCGCGTGCGCGAACTCGATCGCGAGACAGACATCGGCGAACGCGCGGAGCAGGCGCTGCAGTGTGAACTCGTCCGCCGCGCGCTGGTCGCGGCCCGCGAGCTTTGGAATGACGTCGGCGAGTGTCGTGCCGGTCAGCTGCTTCATCACGAAGAACGGCTGACCGCCTTCGTTCCACAGCTCGTGTACCGGAACGACCGCAGGATGTTCGAGCCGGCCCTGGATGCGTGCTTCGCGCAGGAAGCGAGCCATGATCTCGGGCGTCGGGTTCTCGACCCGTAGTCGCTTGATCGCGACCTGGCGGCCGATCTGTTCGTCGCGGGCCGACAGCACCTCGCCCATGCCGCCTTGGCCGAGCACGTCGCCAATCCGATAGCGCTCGAGCATCGAGCCGATGTCTGGCGTCGCCACCGGTGGAGCGCCGATCGTGGTCTTGTCGCCATCGACGAGCGTGCTCGGATGCGACGCTTCGAGGTCGATCGCGCCATACAGGCGCGTCACGCGCGGTCGACTGGAAGGATCGCTGTCGCCATCGCGCGAATCGCGGCCGTCACCCTCCATGTCTGCATCGTATCCCGTGCCGCTACGTCGCTGCACCTACACGGTGTGATCGCCGGAATCGCTTGCGGCTAGGTAAGGTTCCGGGGCGACGATCCCGCGACCGCCCGTGTCGATCGCACCGTCGCCGCGGTCGCCGCAATCGCCGGCTGACGATATGCTGCCCGGAATGCGGCTGCTGTTGCTCGTGCTCGCACTCGTCGGCGTCGACCTGCGGGTCGTGTACGCGGGCGGTGCGTGAGCGGGTTGAAGCAACCCAAACCTCCCGGTCGGGAAGGTCGACAGTGACGCGATGCCGCCGGGGCAGTTCATGCTCCGGCTCGGCTGGCTCGGCACGTACGTGCAAACCCAGCACCCCGACTTCGCCGACGTCGTCGGGCAGGGCACGATTCCGATCATCCATGATCAGGACATCGCGATCACCGAAGCGCGGCTGTCGCTCGACGCTGGCCTGACCAAGCGGTTCTCGGCTTCGCTCGTCGTGCCGTTCCGCGTCGTGTCGACATCGATCGTCTATCGCAACGGCATGGGCATGCCCGTCGAGCTCGCCGATCCGAACATCCACCACCGCAACGAGACGCTGACCGGCATCGCGGATCCGATCGTGCTCGGCGCGTTCACGTACGCGCTCGGCGACGTCAGGTTCACGGCGCGCGGCGGGCTCTCGATCCCG
>DASUFX010000630.1:0-3022 GCA_036274355.1 Kofleriaceae bacterium
AACCGGGCGGGTTCTGGATGGTCACCGCTTTGAGTGTGAGCTTCACGTCGGCGCCGCGCAGTTGCACGGTCTTCGACGAGTTGTCGACGCCTTCGATCGGCTGGATACGGCTCTGAATGAGCGGCGTCATCACGTACGCGATCGGCGAGTTGCTGTTGATGGTGCCGTGCCCGATCTGCGGTTGCGAGGGATCACCGCTGAGCGAGCAGGTGCCGGAGCTGACTGCGGTGTTGGTGAGCACGAAGATGCCCTCATCGCCGGTGTCGACGCACGCGACGAGTGCAAGGGGAATGAGGGCTGCGAGGCGAAGCATGGACGTCCTCCAACGAAAATCGTATCAAGGTGCCGAATCGGGGCGCAAAATTCTTCTCAGCTCGGTGACCGTGATCTCGACGGGATCACACGCCCCCACCTCGCGAATCGCGATGAACCGCACCTTGTCACCGATCCGCTTCTTGTCGACCTTGATGCGGTTCAGGACGTCGTCGGTTAGCAGCGGGTCAAGCTCGGCCGGCAACCCCGTGCGCCGCAACGCCGCCGTGACCTCGCCCTCGAGAGACTTGCGCGCGCCTACGACGGCGGCTGACACCCGAGCCGCCGCGATGAGGCCGAGACCAACGGCCTCGCCATGATGCAGCCCGGTCGCCGATTCGATTGCGTGGCCGACGGTATGGCCGAGGTTGAGCAGCGCGCGCTGCCCGGTGACCTCGCGTTCGTCGCGACCGACGATGGCCGCCTTGTACGCGATCGAGCGCTGGATGACGTCGCGCAACGCGGGTGGCGGGTCGGTGGTCTCGCCAGCCGCCCACGGCGCGCACGTATCGACAAGCTGCCACAACGTCTCGCCATCGAGCAGCGCGTACTTCCATAACTCGCCGAAGCCGGCGCGCCGTTCGCGGGCGGGCAACGTGCTCAGCGTCTCGAGCCCGCACGCGACGAGCCGTGGCTGCCAGAACGCACCGACGAGGTTCTTGCCTGCGTCGAGGTCCACGGCGGTCTTGCCGCCGATCGCAGCATCCGTCATTGCGACGAGCGTCGTTGGCAACTGGATCACCGGGATGCCGCGGAACATCGTTGCCGCGATGAAGCCCGTGAGATCGCCGACGACACCGCCGCCGAGCGCGACGAGCACCGAGCCGCGATCGAGGCCGCCGGCGACGAGTGCCTCGCAGATCTGGCTGTAGACGGCGAGCGACTTGCTGCGTTCGCCTGGCTCGATCGACAGCACGTCGGGTGCGCCGCTGAGCGCGGCGATCGCGCTCGTCTGCCAGTAGCGGCCAACTTCGTGGTCCGTGATGATGACGACGCGACTCGCACCCTCGAGGAACGTGCGGATGAGCTCGCCGTCGATCGCGCGCTCGTGGACGACGACCGGATACGTGCGCTCGTCGAGCGCGAGCAGCGTCGCGTCACGGTGCGCGAACGGCAGCCGCTGCCATGCGCGCTCGACCTCGGCGACCTGCGCGACAACCTCGAGCAGCGAGCGGTGCGTGGTGTCGACGATCGCGTGGGCGCGGCGATACGCAGGCGCGCGCTTGGCTGCGAGCTCGGCCGCCGATGCGAGCAGCGGACGTGGTGGACCGCCCGCGGCGCGGGCCTGCGCGGTGTCGATGTGCACATCGAGCGCGACGACGAGGCCTGCCGCGCGCATCCTCGTCATGTTGTCGCCGTATGCGGCGCAACCGCCGCCGGTCGCAATGATCGGCGTGTCGGTCGAGTCGGCGATCACGTGTGCGAGTGCGGCGGCTTCGCGGCGGCGAAACTCGGCTTCGTCGCGCGCGACGAGCGCGGCCACCGACTCGCCCTGTTCCGCGATCACGTCATCGAGATCGATGAAACGGCGATGGGTCGCCTGCGCGAGCAAGCGACCCACCGTGGTCTTGCCGGCGGCCATGAACCCGACGAGGAACAAGGGCCTTGGCATGGCGAGATTGTAATCCGAGCTGCGCGGTGAGGCTGGCTACTGAGGCCGCCTCTCGGCGCTCATTGCGCGCACGGCAGCTGGGCCTTGTTCGTGATCTTCGGCGTGATGAACACGAGAATCTCGGTGCGGTCGTCGTTCTCGCGGCGGCTCTTGAAGAACCAGCCGATGACCGGCAGGTCCGCGAAGAACGGCACCTTCTTGTATGCGAGACCGGTGTTGCGCGTGTAGATACCGCCGAGCACGCTGGTTTCGCCGTCAGCGACGAGCATTGTCGTCTTGGCTTCCTTGCGCAGAATCGTCGGGTCACCGCGAGCGCCGGTATTGACGAAGTCCGGCTCGTTCTTGGTGACGCTGAGATTCATCGCGATCGCACAGTCGCGCTGCGAGACGTACGGCGTGACCTCGAGCGCGAGATCGGCTTGCACGAACTGCGTCATCGTTCCGGCGGCCGACACGACGGAGATCGGGATCGACACGCCCTGCTTGATCGTCGCGGCCTTGTTGTTGAGCACCGTGATCTTCGGCGCCGAGATGATGCGCACCGAGCCGGTGTCCTCGAGTGCCGATAGCCGGAGGTTGATGTTGAAGTTGCCGCCGACCGAGCCGAGCGACAGACCGATCGCACCACCTTCGCCGGTACCGGTGGCGGCCGGCAGGTTGATCGCGAAGTCGGTTGGCAGCGCGGTGATGCCGCCGTCGCGCGTCTGGTTGTCGTCGTTACCGCCGCGCACGCCTACCGACGATGGGAACACGAGGCCGGTGGCGTTGCCGGTGGCGGCGCTCGCGAGTGCGCGACCGCCCCACTGAATACCGAACTGGCGGACGAACGTGGAGCGCGCCTCGACGATGCGCGCCTCGATCGTGATCTGCGGCGTCTGGATGTCGAGTGAAAGCGCGAGGCGCATGATCTCCGCGCGGTTCGCCGCGATGTCGCTGATGATCAGCGCGTTCATGCGACCGTCGGTCTCGATCTTGCCCTTCGCCGACAGCATGCCCTCGAGCTTGGGCCTGAGCTCGTCGGCGGATGCATAGTTCAAGATCAACGTCTCGGGCTTCGGCATCTCCGACGCGGCCGCAGCGGCGCGGCGAGCAGCCTCG
>DASUFX010000631.1:0-9318 GCA_036274355.1 Kofleriaceae bacterium
TCGCGCACTATCGCGCGGTGATCGCACCGACGCAGAACCGCATCGATCGCGGGCTGTGGCAGCGGCTGCGTGGACTCGCCGAGCACAAGAAAGCAATCGTCGTGATCGGGCCGACCACGCCGACGCGCGACGAGCTCGATCAGCCACTCGACGAGCCAGCACCGAAGCGCATCGGCAAGCTCAACGAAGGTTCCCTCGACGACATCGTGGGTCTCGCCGATGATCTCGTCGCGCTCGCGGGCGAGCTCTCCGATGACTGGCATGTCGAGCGCCCCGACGACGTGCGCACGATGGCCTACGCCGACGCCTCGGGTGCGACCCGCGTCGTGTTCGTCGTCAGCGATGCGGCAAGACCTGTGACCGCGGTCGTGCTCGCGAGCACAGCCGTGACGTCCGTGCGTGATCCACTCGCCAACGAGGAGCTACCGATCGATGATGGTCGGGTGAGGGTCGCCATGGGGCCGCGTGGCGTCCGCATGCTCGTCGTAGGAGGATCGTGATGAAGAAGCTAGTCAGCATCGCCGCGCTGGTCGCGCTCGTTGCGTGCGGCGGTCGTGGATTGAACCTGACGATGATCGACGCGAGCGTCCAGCGGCCGTCGAACGTCGCGGTCTACTTCACGGTCGACACCGCCGATGGCGAACCGGTTCCCGGGTTGAACGTGATGGCGTTCAAGATCTACGAGGACGGCGCGCCGATCTCGGCACTCGAGAGCCGACAGACGATCTTGAACCCCGAGGTATCGGCCTCGCACTACACGCTGCTCCTCATCGACATGAGCGGCAGCGTCACTGGATCCGGCGACGTTCCGGTGATCGTCGAGGCAGCGAAAGGCTTCAGCCAGCGCGTCGAGAAGTTCCAGAAGGTCTCGATCTACGCATTCGACGGGTCGCCGACGATTCGGCAGATCGGCAGCCCCGATCAGCTGTCGAGCTTCTCTGCGAAAGATCCGTCGACCAATCTGAACGGCGCCATCGTCGAGGGCCTCAAGGTACTCCACCAGCAGATGAGCTCGTCGTCGACGCCGCTGACGTTTGGCACGCTCGTCGTGTTCACCGACGGCACCGATCGCGCGGGGCGGGTGACGCGCGACAAGCTATACGAAACGCTCGATCAGGCGCAGGTCGACATCCTCACGATCGGCGTTGGCGCCGAGATCGACGGCGGTGAGCTACGCAACATCGGCCGCAATGGCGCGATCGTGAACAAGGACCGCGCGCAGATCGCGGCGTCGTTCGAAGCGGCCGCGGCACGCGTCGAGGCGATGTCGAACCGCTACTACCTGCTTGGCTACTGCAGCCCAGCTCGCGCCGGCAAGCACACCGTCCGCATCGAGACGAACGCGAACGGCAAGAGCGGCTCGCTCGAGTACGAGTTCGACGCGAAGGGCTTTGGCCCGAACTGCGATCCGAATCGCCCGCCGTCGTTCAACATTCGGCGCCCAAAACGCGTCGCGGTTCAGCCCTAGCCGGTCTGGCGAACCGGGCCGGTCGGATCTTCGTCTTCGAAGTTCCGCACCGGGCGCACCTCACCGGCGATGCGATCGACGATCGCCACGAGCTCGCTCGGCTCGCACGGCTTCGGCAAGAACGCGGTGGCGCCGATGCGCGCGGAAATCTCCGGCGCGTACGGCGACGGCGAGACGAGCACGAGCGGCGGCCCATCGGGCAGGGCGTTCACGCTCTTTGCGAGGTCGGTCACGCCGACTCGCGGATCGTACGAGTCGATGACGACGGCATCGATGCCGCCCTCACTGATCCGCAGATACGCTTCGCGCAGCGTGATCGCGACGAGCACTTCGTGCCCCGCCTCCCGCATCGCCGACCCCAACCGGTCGCGCGTATCTGGATCTGACTCGACGAGGAGAATACTGCCCACATTGAGAGACTAACCCGGATCCTCGGGAAGATGTCAGCGCAAGATCGGTCTCCGCCTGCATCACTTCGCGGCAGCGCCGTCGACAGTTAGGAGCCGGAGGTCGGCGGCTGCGATTTGCGTTTCGCGCGCTCGTGCCCTTCGGCCCACCCGATCTCTTTCGTCAGCTGCATGGCGTCCTGGTAGCGGTTCGGTTGCACGACCGCGCCGCGGGACGGCGTCTCCGTCAGTAATAGCTCTGCAGTGGCGCGACGATCGCCGAGGTTGCGCATCTCGTTGATGGCAGCCTGACGGTATCGTTCGGCTTTACCGCCGAGCCCGGCCTTCTCGCAGAGTGCAGAGAGCAACTGCTGGACGCGGGCTGCGCCAAGGCGAGAGCGCACTCTTTGCGCGTGGAACAGTGCGGCCTCGGCGAGCCGAAGCGCGCGATACGAATCACCCGCGGCATCGATGAGCTGGGCCTGGGCGCGGAGAATGCGCCAGAAGGATTCGGTGCCCTCGGTCGCGGTGAAGCCCTCGCCCAGGGTCGCGAGGTCGACGCACTCGACGAGCTCGCGGTTCGCGGTCTCGGGGTCGCCGGCGCGCTGGAGGGCCATTGCGAGGTCCAGGTACAGCTCGCAGACGAGGTTCATGTCGCCCGAGCCGATCGCGCGGCCGACGCCACGCCGGAGCGCGGCAATCGCACCATCGATGTCGCCCTCGGAGAGCGCGATCGCGGCACCTGCCCGATCGATCATGGACACGAGCAGCGGCGCACTGGACCAGTCACGCGCCTCGGCGAGGATGCCGCGAGCGAGCGCGGTCTCGCCACGCGTGCGCAGAACGTCCGCAAGCCGGACCGACATCGCGACGAACTGCTGCTCGGCCCCGTCCTCGATGTCGCCTGACTGTACTGCTTGGCGCACAGCGACGAGCGCGCGATAGAAGAACTGCCCGGCGCCGTGCTCGTCGAGCTGCTCGGCCGCGTGATCGCCGGCTGCGCGCAGCAGATCGACCGCATCCTTCGCGTGGCCTGCGAGATCGTGGTGGTGGCCGAGCAAACCGATGTCGTGCGATAGCGATTGCACGGCAGCGGCCGCGCTGGCGTGGAGCGAACGGCGCACGTCGGCCGGCGTCGCGTCGTACACGATTTCGCGGACCAGCTTGCTGGTGAACAACAGCTCGCCCGACGGATGCTTGCCGAGGACGCCGTGATTCTCGGCGTCGACGAGCGCGGGCTCGAGCGTCTCGGTCGGCATCATCGAGCGCAGCAGATCGAGCTGGGGCTCGATACCGAGCACGGCAGCGGCTTGCAGCACGTCGCGGGTGGACTGCGCGAGCATCGACAGGCGCGCGGCGACCAAGTCGGGAAGCTTGACGCGCGTGTCTTCGGCGCGGCCGCCTTCGAGCAGGTACCGCACGACATGGTCGACGTGACCGGGATACGCGCGCGTGGTCTCGAACAGCTGTTGTACCGGCGGAAGGCCGCGCACGCCGGCGGCGGCGACCTTCGAGATGATCGCCTCGAGGTCCTTGGCGTCGAGTGCGCCGACCTCGAGCCGCTTGACCGATGCCGGCCAGGCTTGGCTGAACGCGGGCGTCGCTGTCATCACGACGGGCGGCAGTGCGAGGTCACCGCTCTCGGTGGCGCGGCGGAGGATCTCGAGGCTCGGCTCGTCGAAGCGATCGACGTCCTCGCACACGATCGCGACCTTCGCGTCCACCGCGGCGCGTTCGATCGCGCGCAGCGCCGACCACACCATCTCGCGGCGGCGTACGGGTGCTTCGAGCTCGAGCAGCGTTGTCGGTTGACCGAACAGCTGGGCGATACCCGGCACGTCACGCTCGTTGAGCCCGACCGCCAGCACGGCCTCGCGCAGCTCCATCTCGCTCGACAGCGCAGGCAGCTGCAGGATCGCGGCGAGCAGCGAACGGATCGGATAGAACGGCGCCGCGAGGCCGCTCGGATCCGGACCGATCTGATAGACGACGCGGCTATCGGCGAGCAGCTCGGGATAGACCTTGCGTAACAGCGTCGAGCGACCGGCGCCTTCGAGGCCGACGAGCAACAGGCCGCCGTTCGAGCCGGGTGCGCGCTTCATGTGGTCGAGCAGCTGCTGCTTCTCGAGGACGCGTCCGCAGAACGGCAGCGGCAGCGCATCGCTCGGGGCGGGCGTGGCGGCGGGAACCTCGAACGTCTTCGAGATCCGGATCCGCGGCGCGCCGCACTCGGGGCAGAACTTGAACGTCGGCGTGACCGACGCGCCACACGATTCGCACTTATCGGTGACCGGCAGCGCACGCATGCGCGCGCGAATGCCGAGCAGCGCCTCGCGCATCTCGTGGGCTGACGAGTAGCGGTCGCTCGGATGCTTGGCCAGCGCCTTGCCGATCACCGCGTCGATCTCGCGCGGCACGCCTTCGCGGCGCGTCGTCAGCAGCGTCGGCGCCACCTTC
Organism: Kofleriaceae bacterium; assembly: GCA_036274355.1. GTDB lineage: Bacteria > Myxococcota_A > Polyangia > Haliangiales > Haliangiaceae > JABFXX01. Next base: position 4,312 of record DASUFX010000631.1, read on the forward strand.
AAGTGATTCGTCAGGATCTCCGTCGTCGAGCTCGCGAAGAACGGCGTCTTCTCGGCGAGCAGCTCGTAGAGGATGATGCCGACTGCGTAGATATCCGACGCGAACGACGGCGGCGCGCCGCTGATCACTTCGGGCGCCATGTACTCGGGCGTACCCGAGATCGAGCGGTCCTCCGCTTCGCGCACGCCGGTGACGAGGCGCGCGATACCGAAGTCGACGATCTTGACGAGATCGATACCGGCGCGGCGCTGGTCGACGATGATGTTGTCGCTCTTGAGGTCGGCGTGGACGACGCCGGCAAGATGCGCTTCCTCGATGCCAGCAAGCGACTGGCACACGACGTCGATCACGCGCTCGACACCGAGCGGATGTTCGTTGACGAGCAGCTGCGTGAGCGTCGGTCCTTTGACGTACTCCATCGCGAGATAGAGCAAGCCGTCGGGCGCTTGGCCGTAGTCGATAATCGAGACGCAGTTGGGATGGTTGAGGCGCGAAGCGCTCATCGCTTCGCCACGGAACCGCGTGATCATCCGCGGGTCCGCGCAGAGCTCTTCGTTCAGGATCTTGACCGCGACCGTGCGGCCGAGCGCCATCTGATCGGCCTTGTACACGGCACCGCTGCCGCCAATGCCGATGCAGGCCGTCAACTTGAACTTGTCGCCCAGTACCCGGCCGACAAGCTTCAGTGACTTTTGTACTTGGTCCTGAACACTCACCGACGTGCCGTCCCTTACCGTTCTTGCGAGCTTCTCACGAAGTTCGCTCGATTACGACGGCGATCCCCTGGCCGACGCCGATACACATGGATGCCAGACCATACTGGCCGGACCGATGTGAAAGCTCGGTCATCAGAGTAAGTACGAGTCGTGCCCCGGAGGCTCCGAGCGGGTGCCCCCACGCGATCGCACCACCGTTCACATTCACCCGCTCCGGGTCGAGCCCGATCTGGTCGATACAGGGGATGGCTTGGGCGGCGAACGCCTCGTTTAGCTCGGCAAGATCGATGCGCTGCGGCGTTACTCCCGCCAGCGTGAGCGCCTTTTTACTCGCGGGGATAGGACCGAGTCCCATGTAGCTGACCTCGACGCCGGCCGCCGCGCCCGCGACGTACCGCGCCTTCGGGGCAAGACCCAGCTCCTTCATGGCGGGTTCGCTGGCGAGCAAGAGCGCGGCCGCGCCGTCGTTGAGCCCTGACGCGTTGCCCGCGGTGACGGACCCATTCTTCGCAAAAGCCGGACGAAGCTTCTGCAACTGCTCGATCGTTGTCTCGGGGCGCGGGTGCTCGTCCATAGTCACTTTGGTTTCGGCGCCCGTCTTCTTGTCGACGCCGGTGACGATCGGCGTGATCTCTTCGGCGATCCGGCCACTCGCGATGGCCTTGCCGGCGCGCTGCTGTGACAACAGTGCGAACCGATCCTGTGCTTCGCGCGACACGTTGCAGCGCTCGGCGACTTTCTCGGCGGTCTCGCCCATCGCGAGCGTGCCGTGCATCTGCTCCATGCGCGGATTGATGAAGCGCCAGCCGAGCGTCGTGTCGTAGATCGTCTGGTTGCCGCGCGGGAACGCGTCGGTCGGCTTCGCCATCACCTGCGGCGCGCGCGACATCTGCTCGACACCGCCTGCGATCACGAGGTCGGCCTCGCCGGTCATGATCAAACGCGCTGCATCGGCGATTGCCTGCATGCCCGAGCCGCAGAGTCGGTTGACCGTGATGCCAGGAACCGAGACCGGCAGCCCTGCGAGCAGTGCGGCCATGCGCGCGACGTTGCGGTTGTCTTCGCCGGCCTGGTTCGCACAGCCGAGGATGACGTCGTCGATCCGCTCGGTGGGAATCTTCGTGCGGGCAACGAGGGCAGCGATCACGGCCGCGGCAAGATCGTCCGCACGGACACCCCCGAGGCCGCCGCCATACCGCCCGAATGGGGAGCGAATACCGTCGACGATGAAAGCTGCGCGAGTCATGCGCGCACCATACGCCGAAAACTGGCGAACGGGAGCCGAGGTCCCTACCGTCGAGGCCATGATCCACGACTTCCACACCCTGGCCGAGCACGACGTGAGCTGGCTCGCGATCCGCCAGCCCGCGGTGATGCGATTGCTCGAGGCGGAGCTCGCGTCGGACGATAACGATGCGCTCGCCGCCGGTCTCGAGCTCGCATGCCGCGTCCTCGGCGGTCGGACACCCCTCGGTGATCTTCGGCTCGATCATGCAGCGCTCGCCGCCGGCATGGCTGCAGTGCGCGGCGGTCGCTGCGATCGCGCGATGGTGCGGTCGCTGCGCGATCAGATCGACGAGCTGCCGTGCGTGCTCATGAAGGAAGAGCAGGACGCGGTCGCGACCGTGATCGCTGCGATCATCTGGGCCGTACTCGATGCCAGCGTGCGCGACCTCGGCGACGAGCTCGTCGCCTAGGCGAACAGCGCTCTTGCCGCGGCAAGCGCGTCGGTCATGTCCGGCGCGAGCGCGCATTCGACGACCAGCTCGTTGCCGTCGGGGTGAGGGACGCGTAGCGAGCTGCAGTGAAGCGCGAGCCGGTGCAGCGAGAGCTTGTCGCGCCACAGCCGGTTGTGTTCGCCCTTGCCATAGCGCACGTCGCCGATCAGCGGACACGAGATGTGCTTCAAGTGGCGGCGGATCTGGTGGAGGCGGCCCGTGTGCGGCCGCGCCTCGACGAGTGCGTAGCGGCCGAACGTGTCCTTGCGCCAGATCTCGGTCTTCGCCGGCACGCGCTCGAGGCCGGGCGCTTTCGGGATCGCGTGATCGATCATCAGGTGCTCGGGAGGATGGCCGCGCGTGATCGCGAGGTAGCGCTTGTCCGCGAAGGGCCAGGCATCGGAGAACGCACGTGCGGCCTCCTTGTCGAGCGCGAACAGCGTGACGCCGGAGGCGCCGCGATCGAGGCGATGGATCGGATACACGTACGCGTCGACGGTGTCGCGCACGAGCTGGAGCAGCGCATCGTCGTCGTCGGCCCAACCGCGGTGCGTGGCGACACCACTTGGTTTGTCCACGGCGACGCAGCGCGCGTCGCGATGGAGGATGGGAATCACTGGCCGCCGAGGTGCTGGCGGAAGAAGTCGATCTGCACCTGCTCCTTCGCGAGGTTCAGCTTCGGATCCGGAACCATGTGCGTCGATGACAGCGTGATCACTTCGGCGCGCTTGCCCGCGACGTAAAACGCTTCGATCAGCGAGAGCGTGTTCGCGAAGTGCACGTTGTCGTCGGTGATGCCGTGGATGAGCAGCAGCGGCCGCGACAGCTTCGCGGCGTGCGTGAGCGCGCTCGTGCGCTCGTAGCCAGCGACGTTGTGCTCGGGCATTCGCATGTACCGCTCGGTGTACGCGGTGTCGTAGAGCTGCCAGTCGGTGACCGGCGCACCGGCGACGCCGGCGGCAAACACGTCGGGGCGGAGCAGAATCGCCATCGCGGTGAAGTAGCCGCCGAACGACCAGCCGGCGACGCCGACGCGCGTCAGGTCGAGCTCCTTGTAACGAGCGCCGATCGCTTGCAGTGCATCGACCTGATCGGCGAGCGGCACCGTGATGAGGTCTTCGCTGATCGCGCGCTCCCACTTCGCGCCGCGGTTCGGCGTGCCGCGACCATCGCTGCGCACGACGATGAAGCCTGCATCCGCGTACCACTGATCCATCACGTAGCCATCGCGTGCAGCGTCGACCATCTGCGCGTGCGGACCGCCGTACACCTTGAGCAGCACGGGATACTTGCGGTTCGGATCGAAGCTGCGCGGCCGCGTGATCGCGACGTAATGCGTGCGCCCAGCGAGCGTCACGGTCTCGAGCGCAGTCGTCGGCACGAGCTTCGGCTGCTCGGCGACCGACGGCAGCTCGTGCGAGGCGTTGCCGGCGATGGCGACGAAGTGCTTGCCGCCCGACGCGAGCGCCGTGACCATCACGAGCACGCCATTGTCGAAGTCGGCCATCGCAACGCCGTCTTCCTTGCTGATCTGGACCGGTGCACCACCGGCGAGCGGCACGCGCCACACGCTGGAGCGCAGCGGATCCGCCGAGGCCTCGACGATGAGGTCGTTGCCGTCGACGCCGACGAGCTGACGTAGGCCGAGCTCGGGCTTCGTGACCTGACCGATCACCGCGCCGGTCGCGCTGCGATGCTCGACGGTCCACGCGTCGCCGTGCGCCTCGGTCGTCCACAGAAATGTTCCGTCGGCGAGCCACAGCGGTGAGCCGGCCGCGTAGCCAAAGCCACGCGCGCGAGGCACGTTGATCCATGCGTTCTCGTGCTCGGTGACCAGCGTCTTCGCTTCACCCGTCGCGTCGAACGCGATCAGCGCGACGTCCTGCTGCTCGCGCGACAGCACGACGATCGACAGCGGACCGCGCGCATTCCACGTCACGCGTGCGAGGTACGGATACTTGTCGAGCGACCACGTCAGCCATTTCGGATCGCCGCCGCCGATGGCGACGATGCCGAGATCGACGGTTGCGTTCGGCCGCCCCGCGCGCGGGTACTTGAACGGCACGGGCGGCTTCTCGGGGTGGCGCGCGTCGCTGACGTACAGCGTGTCGACCTTGCGTGCGTCGGTGCGCTGGAACACGAGCTGCTTGCTGTCGGGCGCCCACCAGTAGCCGCGCTGGCGATCGAGCTCTTCTTGCGCCGCGAAGTCGGCGACCGCGTACTCGATGTCTTCGGGATGCTTCGTGAGCTGGCGCGGTGCGCTGCCCGGCTCGGTCCCGACGAGCCAGAGGTCACCGTCGCGCACGAACGCGATGTGCTTGCCGTCGGGCGACAGGTGCGGATCGTAGGCGCCGCCCTTCGGATCGATCGTATGGCGTTTGCCGGAGTGGCGATCGATCACGTAGAACGTGCCCGCGAGCGGCGCCATCACGAGGCGGCCGTCGTCGCTGACGTCGATGTCGACGATGCCGCGCGTTGCCGTGCGACTGCGTTCGCGGCGTGCTTTCTCCGCATCCGAAAGGTGCTCGTCACCGGAGCCGAGCACCTCGGCGACCGAGACCAGCGTCTTGACC
>DASUFX010000632.1:0-5675 GCA_036274355.1 Kofleriaceae bacterium
AAAAAGGGTTGGTCGTTCATGGGCGCCGCGTTTGCGATGGCGCGCGAGAACAAGAAGCTGCTGGCACCGTCGCTGATCCAGGTGCTCGTCAGCATCATGTACTGGGTCGCGTGGATCGCGGTGCTCATCGCGATCCATCCGCACTGGTCGAACGGCACGTGGGCCGGCGTCGGTGCGATCGCGACGTTTGGCTCGTTCCTGATCTTCTATTTCTTCTGCGGCATGACGGTGAACATGATCGATGTCCACCTCAAGGGCGGCAAGCCGAGCATCGGCGACGGCGCGCGTGACGCGGGCAAGAACTTCGTCGCGATCGTGTTCCTCGCGCTCGTGTCGACGGTCATCGAAATGTTTGCGCGCGCGGCGCGCGATAACGACTCGATCGTCGGCAAGATCGTCGCCGGCATCGTCGAGGCGATCTGGACGACGCTCGCGTTCCTGCTGCTGCCAGCGATCATCATCGAGGACGCCGGCTTTGGCGCCGCAATGAAGCGCGTGCGCGCGTTGCACAAGGGCAACTTGCTCTTGATCGGCATCGGCGAAGTCGGCGTCCGCGGCGTCACCGGCCTGATCGGCTTCCTCTGGATGATGCTCGTGGTCGGCGTGATCTGGGTCGACGTGCAGGTGTTCAGCGGCTGGACCGCGCTGATCTTCGGCGTCGTCGTCGGCGGCACGATGATCTCGCTGTTCGTCGCGTTCTCGACGTACATCCGCATGGCCTATTACACGTGCCTGTACCTGTGGGCCGCGGACGTCGAGAAGCAGGGCCAGTCGGCGCCTGCCCCGCTGCCGCTCGCGATCGCGCTTGGCCACCGCGAAGCGCCGCGTCGCGCCGCATAGTCCGGATCCTAGAACGGGCGCGGACCGACGGACGCGCCGAACCGGATCGCTTCGCCGGGCAGATACAGCGCCGGCGTTGTACCGACGTCTACCTTCTTGCCGTTGCGGTCGAGCTCGACTTCTTTCTGGATCGTGATCGGCGTGCTCGCGTGCGGCTTGACCATCCAGAACAGCCGCACGATGTCGTTGCCGCGCATGCGCACGCAGCCGTGCGAGACGTAGCCACGGATCAGCTGCTCGGTGATCGGACCGTGCAGCGCGTACGTGTTGCCGCCGTCGCTGTTACGCGCGGTCGTGCGGAGGAACGGGAAGCCACCGAAATAGTCCGGCACCGTGCGACGCTGCACGTACCACCACGGGTCGGTCGTGTTCGCGCCACTCTGGAAGTGACCGGTCGGCGTGATGCTGACGCCGCGCGAATTCTTCATGCCGACGCCGGCGGGATAGATCGCCTGGAAGCCGGTCGCGCGGTCGAACAGGTGAACGGTGAGACCGTCGAGCGAGACGATGATCTCGGGCGCGACCAGCATCGGCAGGTCGGTCGGAATCATGTAGCGCGGCAGGTCGCTCTTGCCGTCGTCGAGCGGCGCGTTCGGGTTGTCCTGGTCGTAATCGACGCCCTGGTCGGTTCCGACTTCGGGATCATCGCCGTCGAGACCTTCGGCGCAGCCAACCGCCAACGCGACCAGAGAGATAAGCGAAGCGAGACGCAGCATGTGCCGACGCCGCCTCAGCACGCGCTGTGCCGAGAGCCCACTCAATGGATTCGTGGACTTCACACACGAATGATCTGGTCACTCTCGTCCCCTGGATGCTCGAGTGACCAGAATCATTTCGGCCAGCTACACACGAAGTGCAGAAAAGGATGGGGGCAGACCCCATTTAGCGGCGGCGACGGCGTGCCGCGAGCAAGAGCGCGATCGCCCCGAAGCCAAGCGAGCCGCCACCGGCTGCGCAGCCACCACTGACCTGCTGGTCGTAACCGTCGTCGTGCTGGTCGTCCGCATCGCCGCTCGTCGGCTCCTCCATATCGGGCACGACCGTCAGCGCGAGCTGAACGCCACCGTGCTGCGTACCGCCGTCGGCCAGCACGAGCTCTTCGAAGATCGGCGTCTCTTCGGTCACGGCCGGCGTCGTGACGTCGAAGCTGATCTCGCCCATCGTGTGCGCGGGCACCGGCTGGCCGAGCGTCGTGATCACGCTGTTGCCGAGCCAGCTGTCGTCGTGGAGCTTGCTGAACGCTGCCGTCGCGAGGCGCAGCTCGGTCGTGCCAGCCCACTCGGTGTCGCTGTTGTTCTGGATCATGAGCCGGAAGTGCGCGCGCGCCTGCGGCTGCATGCGATCCGGACCGTCGACCTGCATGACGTCAGCCTGGTATTCCGACGCCGCGATGCAGGTCGCGCCCTGTGCGAAGCCGGTCGACGGCGATTGGCGAAGGCGCGCTTCGGTCTGCGGACCGTACGCACCGTCCTCCGAGATCCGGTCGTTCGGGTTGTTGCGGTTCCACAGCCGCTGGAACGCGAGCGTGTCCTTGCCGCGAATGTCGGCGGCGCCGAGGTAATCGAAGTGAACCGGATCGCTCGAGCCGAGCCAGGTCCAGCCCTTCGAGGTCATCGACGAACGCACGCTCGAATAGTTCGCGAGATCGAGTGCGCGACCGCTCTCGTGGTTCGAGCGTCCCACCGCAGCGGCCGCCGAGATGCCGCAGCGGCCGGCGTCGTGCCACTTCACGAGCAAGTACTGCTGCGCGATCGTGCGGAACGCGCTGTTGATCTGCACCGTCGCCGTCACGTTCTCGAGCGCCGTCTTCGCGCTCTTGCCGAGGTACGGCAGCACCGCGCTGCTCGTCACCTGGATCTTCGTCGATGGCGTGAACCGCACGAGCGCCGTCGGGCTCATGCAGCCGATCTCATCGGAGATCTGCTTCGACAAGCCGAGCACGACGGAGGTCGAGCAGGTGCCAGTGACGTACGACGATACGGTTGCTGCTTGCTCGGTCGCGCTCACCTAGGGGCCATCTGCAAGACAACCAGTGCTCGCAATGAGCGCAATGGGGAGCAGACCCCGCACCACGGAGTTTGCGGCCCCAATGTAGGTGTCGGCGAAAGATTTGATATTCGACGCGCGGCGAAGACGATCGAGCATGGTGCCGCTGCTCTCAGCAACGACCGAGCCGAAAACCGCGAATTTCTCGACGCATTTCGCGCAAACGCATGGTGCGCGCGTCCCTGCACTTCACGTGCAAATCGACGCACGTTAGTCTGAACGATGATGCGTTCGGGGTGGATGCTCGCCGTGCTCGCGAATCTCGCGATGACCGGCTGCGACTACGTGTTTCGCATCGATCACGTCGATGCCGTGCACGACGCGCCACCGAACGCCCTCGATGCGCGCCGCGACTCGCAGATGCTCGAGCTCGACGCGCCCGAAGCATGCCCCGACAACTACATGCGGGTGGACGAGACGCCGGCGACGAGTTTCTACCGCTGGGTCACAGCGCCGACGACCTGGGACCTCGCCGAGTTCGATTGCGAGAACGATTCGGTCACCGACATCACGCATCTCGCTGTGCTCGACGATGTCGGCGAGCTGGCGGGCGTGCGCACGTGGATCGGCACGCAGACCTCGTTCAGCTTCATCTCGCTGCTCGGCTACGCACGTGACACCGGCTCGGACCCGCTGCAGTTCTACGCGGTGACCGGAGCACCGGTGGCAAAGACGCAGCCACCGTGGAACCTGAACGAGCCCGACAACGGTGGCTCCGAGGGCGGCGAAGAGACGATCGTGTGGTTCTCGCACCAGGACAATCTGATCGACGGCCCGTGGACGTACTCGCAGTTGTACGTCTGCGAGTGCGATCACCAACGAGTCACGAAGCAGTTCACGCTCCACTAGAGCGGATTCGGCACGAACACGAACTGCGTCTCGACGCTCGGGAACCGCATGCGTAGCTCGTCCGCGACGCGCATCGCGCCGAACACCTCGGTCGCAACATGGCCCGCAGCGACGAGCGTGATCTGCAGCTCCTTCGCGAGATCGCCCGCGCGCTCGGCAAGCTCGCCGGTGACGAACATGTCGCAACCGATGGCGGCGGCGGCTTCGAGTAAATCGCTCGCTGCACCCGAGCACACGCCGACCTTGCGCACTTGCTCGGGTCCGTACGGAAACACGAACCGCGGCGGCTGCCCTTTGCACACGCCGCCGGCGACACGATTGATGGCTTCTTGCTTCGCGAGCGGCGGCGACCACGTGCCGGCGAGACCGAGTGCGGCGCCGCGCACCTCGCCGAAGGCCTCGCGAGTCGCGCCGAGCGCGAGTGCATCGCAGAGGCCCGTGTTGTTGCCGAGTCGCACGTGCTTGTCGAGCGGCAGGTGATAGGCGGCGAGCGAGATGTCGTTCGCGAGCAGCAGCTTCAAGCGACGCGCGAGTGGCCCCGCGATCTTCGCAAGCCCCGGTCCCCAGACGAGACCGTGATGGACGACGATCAGATCGGCACCGACGTCGATCGCGCGCTGGATCAACTCGGCGGACGCCGACACGCCGGTGACGATGCGTTCGATCTCGAGCGCCCCTTCGACCTGCAACCCGTTCGGCGCGTAGTCCTTGAAGCGATCGATCTCGAGCGTCGTGTCCAGGTATCCGATGACCTCGCGCAGGTGCACAGGCATACGGGGCAAGCGTACAGTAGCCGCCATGCTCGATGTTGCGTCCGCGGTCGTTCGCCCCGGTGTCGGGCGTAGCGATGTCCACCGCGCCCGCGGCGCCGGGCCGCTTCGCCTGCTCTGCCCTCGTGCGGCGGGCGACGCCGCGTGGATCGTGACGAGCAGCCTCGGCGGTGGGCTCGTCGACGGTGACGCGGTCGCGCTCGAGGTCAGCGTCGATGCGGGTGCGACCGCCGTCGTGACCACGCAGGCCTCGACGAAGGTTTACAAGGGAAGCTCGCAGCAGCGCACGCACGTGCGGGTCGCCGGCGACGGCACCGTGCTCGTCGTGCCCGATCCGGTCGTGCCGTATCGGGCGGCGAGCTTCGCGCAGGTCACGGAGGTCGAGCTCGCGCGTGACTCGACGCTGATCCTGTGCGACGTGCTCACCGCTGGCCGTGTCGCCTACGGCGAGCGCTGGTCGGCGACGCGACTGGATTCGACGCTGCGGCTGTCGATCGACGGCGTATGCGTGCTGCACGATCGCATCGTGCTCGCCGGCGACGCCGCGGCGCACATGAAGCGGTTCACCGCGCTCGCCACCGCGATGCTCGTCGGCCCGCGCGTGCGCGACCTCGCGGCAGTACGGCTCGCAGCGCTCGGCACCGTCGAGCGTGGCGCACCGGTGATCGTCGCCGGCTCGCCGCTCGCAGATGGCGCGCTGTTCCGGATCGCGGGCGAGGATGTCGAGTCGGTCGTGAAGGTAACTCGCGATCTGCTGCGTGACGCCTGCTCCCGCGTCGGCGAGGACCCGTGGAGCCGCAAGTGGTGATACGACCGGCGGTGTGAGGCTGGCACCACGTGATGTCGACAAGCTGCTGCTCCACAACGCGGGATTTCTGGCCCAGAAGCGCCTCGCGCGCGGCGTGCGCCTGAACTACCCCGAAGCCGTCGCGCTGATCGCGACCCAGCTGCTCGAGCTGATCCGCGATGGCCGCTCCGTCGCCGAGCTGATGGACATCGGGCGCACGATCCTTGGCCGCTATCAGGTACAAGACGGCGTGCCCGAGCTCGTCGCCGAGGTGCAAGTCGAGGGCACGTTCCCCGACGGCACCAAGCTCGTCACCGTTCATCACCCGATCGTTGCCGACCACGGCGATCTCGAGCTCGCGCTCTACGGCAGCTTCTTGCCAG
>DASUFX010000633.1:0-13805 GCA_036274355.1 Kofleriaceae bacterium
CGCGGGAGACCTCGCGAAAGTGGATCTCGCAACCGGCCATGTCATCGCCGCACAGTGCGGCTGGGGCTTCGGGCTGCGCGAATCGCACCCCGAGCCGGCCGACTTTCCGAGCACGACCGAGACGCTCTGCGATCGCTGACCAGACGTGGCAGAGTACGGCCATGAATTGCCCCATCTGCAAACGGCCGCTTGTTCAGGCCGGTCGCACCTGGAAATGCGAGACCGACGACGGTGCGTGGGTGCGTAGCGACGTGCTGGTGCCGATGCTCGAGCAGGCCGCATCGACGCTCGTCGAATTGCCGTGGCAGGCGAATCAAGAAGATCACGTACGCAACTGCCCCGAGTGCAGCCACGACATGCAGACCGTGAAGCTCGGCACCGTCGCGCTCGACCGCTGCGTCGAGCACGGCGTGTGGTTCGATCGCAAAGAGCTCGCCGCGGTGCTCAAGCAAGCGAAGAGCTTCAAGGCCACCGACAAGCACGAGCACGAGGGCATCCTCCGCACGCTCCAGAAGCTGTTCAGCTAAAAAAAGGAGCCTGGGATTTCTCCCAGGCTCCAGACGTCACTTGGTCACTGGCGCGTAGCGCGTTGGCTCGAGCGTGAAGTGACCGCGGCCGTGGGTCAGCCCACCGAGCACGCTGGCATAACCAAACGTCTCGGCGAGCGGCACCTCGGCGCGCACGACGCGATCGGCACCGCGACTATCGAGCGCGAGCACTTCGCCGCGTCGACGGCCGATGTCGCCGATCACCGCGCCGACCTCGTCCTCGGGGCACGTGACCTCGAGGAGCATGATCGGCTCGAGCATGATCGGACCGGCTTCGGCAGCCGCCGCTTTGAACGCGAGCGAGCCCGCGATCCGGAACGCAGGCTCATTCGAGTCGCGCTCGTGGATCGCGCCGTCGAGCAGCACGACGCGCACGTCGACGACCGGGTGGCCTCCTAAGAGACCATCAGCCATCGCGCCACGTACGCCCGCTTCGACCGCCTTGATGAACGGCTTCGGAATCGCGCCGCCCTTGATGCGGTCCTCGAAGACGAGGCCCGAACCGGGCGCCGCAGGTCCGACTTCGATCAGGACCTGTGCAAACTGACCAGGTCCGCTGTTCTGCTTGGCGTAGCGCAGCTCGTGACGCGCGGTGCGCGTGATCGTCGAGCGATACGCGACCTTTGGCTGACCCGTTGCGACGACGAGGTTGTGCTCTTTCTCGAGTCGCTCGATGGCGATATCGAGATGGAGCTGGCCCATCCCCGCGAGCAGGCTTTCACCGGTTTCGCGATCGGTCTCGATGCGCAACGACGGATCCGCCGCGATCATGCGCGAGAGCACGAGCGAGAGCTTTTCGCGCTCGGCCGCGTTCTTCGCTTCGATCGAGACGCGCATCACTGGCTCCGGCGCCGTGATCGCCTCGAGGACGATCGGGCGCGCGGGGTCGGTGAGCGTTTCGCCGTTCGCGAGCGGAGCCGCGAGAATCGCGCCGATCTCGCCAGCCGCGAGCTGATCGACCTCGACGCGCTCGTCGGCGACGAGCTGGACGAGTCGACCGACGCGCAGCTTCTTGCCTCGGCCGGTCACGACGTGATCGCCACGCGCGAGCACGCCCGAATACACGCGCACGAACGTCATCTGGCCGTGGTCATCAAACCCGACCTTGAAGCCGAGCGCAGCAAGGGGCGCGTCGCGCATGGGCGCGCGCGTCTGCGTACCGTCGATGCTCTTCACCGGTTCGCGATCGCCGGGCGACGGCAAGTACGCGACCACGGCGTCGAGCAGAGGCTGGACGCCGCGGTACTTGTACGCCGAACCCGCGAGCACGGGGACCAGGCGGCCCGCGATCGTGCCGCGCCGAAGCGCCGCGCGAATGCGAGCAGCATCGATCGTGTACCCTTCGGGTTTGCCTTCGACGAGCGCCGCGAGGATCTCGGGATCTTCGTCGGCGGCCGCTTCGAGCAAGCGTTCGCGTGCAATTACCAAGTTGTCAGAGAGCGTCACGGGGCTGGACGTAAACTTCCAGCCGCGTGTGTCGGACCACCGGATCGCGGTGCGTTCGACGAGGTCGACCACGCCGACGAGGACGTTGTCCTCGACGAGTGGCCAGGTCACAGCAACAGCGCGCACGCCGAACTTCGCGTGCAGCTCGGCAAGCGAGCGTGCGTAGTCGGCGCCGACGCGATCGAGCTTGTTGACGAAGACGATGCGCGGCACGCGATGTCGATTCGCTTGCCGCCACACGGTCTCGGTCTGAGGCTCTACGCCGGCGACGCCGTCGAGCACGACCACCGCACCGTCGAGCACGCGCAACGAGCGCTCGACTTCGATCGTGAAGTCGACGTGACCCGGCGTGTCGATCAAGTGAATGCGATGGCCCTGCCAATCGGCAGTGACCGCCGCAGAGTTGATCGTGATGCCGCGCCGCTGTTCGATTTCATCGAAGTCGGTATGCGCCGTGCCATCGTGCACCTCGCCGGGGTCATGAATGACGCCGGTGTAGAGGAGCACGCGTTCCGTCAGTGTGGTCTTGCCAGCATCGACGTGAGCGACGATGCCGATGTTGCGAATTCGTTCGAGAGGAAACATAGAAGCTCCGGGATTCGGATAGACGAGTCCCGTCGCGTCGAGCCTGAAGCTCGCACGTTGGGACGAGTGGGTGATCGGACGCAGAAATCCCGCGACGGGACCTACGCAACGCGCAGCTGTGCCTGCGCTACTCGCGATAGCCCGTGCGGGCTTACCGACTCACCGGGCAAAAACACAGCCGGGCGTACTCGCGCGAGCGCGCAGACGCCTCCCGAGCCGAATCGACTCGGCGATCGAAACGCTGAATGTGCGTTGACCGTGGCATAGATTGCCTCTAACGCTTTCATCTAAGGCTTCCGCGGCGTTTCGTCAAACGTTTCCTCGCAACTCCGCAGAACGTCGCACCGGGTTCAGCGGAGCTCAGCGTGCGACTGAAGTCGGAACCGCGTGGGCGCGGGCCTTGTCGATCACGCGAGGCGATGTCGCGAGGCGCGCCTGGCCGTTCGGGCTGTACACGACGAGCACCGTCTCTCGCAGCTCTGCCCGCGCACGATCCCGGCCGAGCTCGCGCAGCACCCGACGAGATGCGATGAACGCCGACAGCGGCACGCATGCGATCAGCGCGACGACGATGACGAGTAGTGAGTTGTGAAGCACGAACGCGCTCACGACCCCGGCGGCCGCCGCGACGCTGCCGCTCGATGCGCGGCGAAACACTGCACGTGCGATGTGATCGGCGACGAGCTGCGAAACCGGTTCGCCTTCGCCTCGCTGCACGCGCCAATGGCGGAGCGAGATGACGAGCAAGATGCCGAGCAGGATCGCGGCGAGCAGAACCGGGCCGAACAGGATCAAGCTGACGTTGCCGAGGTCGGCGCCGACATGGCCTTGCGGATCCTTCGCGGTCGGATCGGCGACGTCGACGACGAACGGCTGGCCATCGTCGCTCGCGCTGCGATTCCCCGCGAGATCGAGTGCGAACACGCGTACCCGCACGCGACCGGGCGTCAGCCGAAGGCCGGGGCGGCAGATGTCCGTGTGATCCGGCGTCGTCGTGACGGTCTGGGTACCGGACCGATCCGTGACGGCGATCTGCAAGAGCGCGGTGTCCGCGGTGACGTGGCTCGCGAGTCGGAGCCGCGCCACGGGCATGCGCTCGAGTGGCTGGTACTCGAGCTCGATCTGGACTTCGTCGACCGTCGGCAGGTCAGGCGGAGTCGTATCGATCGACGAGTCGGTCTCGAACGAGATGGTCGTGCCGGTGCCATGGAACCAGTACAAGAGGCTCGGCTGCAGGTCGCGCAGCGGATACGTGACGACCGGATGATCCTCGTTGCGATCGAACGGCTGGCTCTGCACGGTGATCGTGCGCCGGTCGGTCACCGACCCGACGTCGTAGTCGAAGAAGCCTTCCTTCGTGCCGAGCTGCCAGATCTTCGCGTTGAGCGGAACGTTCTTCGCGCCATCGACCGGCAGCGTGCGCGGCGCGAGCGGCTCACAACGATCGACGATGCGATCGGCGTGGGCGCTCGATGCGAGCGCGACCAGGACACCGACGACGATCAGCCGCATGCCCTCATTATAGAGCGTCACTTCGCGACGGACTTCGGAATTCCCGCGCGCTTCGCCCACACGAAGTCGATGTCGGAAGCGCGCACGGTTACCGTGTCACGCAGCGACGTTACACACAGCCACCTGCCATGTCGCACTGCATCGGTCTCGGGCTGGTCGAGCAGGACCTGGGCGCGTCGTATCCAGTAGAGCTTCGCGACCGCGACGATCGGGAATGGCGCGAGGAAGATCGGTAGCTCCGACCGCGCGTGGACGAGGCCGAGCACCCCCGCGATGGTCATGACCGCCCACACGATCTGCCAGCGCAAGAGGCGCCGCACGACCTCGGCGGCTTCGAGATGCGCCACCGGCTCGGCCGGCGTGCGCTTCACGGTGGCACGGCGGACAATCACGATGAGGAACCACGCGACCACACACAACGGATAGAGCAGCAACAGGAACAGGATCTCGAAGCCGTGATCGTGGTGATGGTGCTCGTAGAAGCCGCTGTCGCGGCAGTGGTCCTCGACATCGTCGATCGGCGACGGTTTGACCGAGGTCGCGAACGGCGCGCTCTCGTTACCGGCGATGTCGATCGCGGTGATCCGGACATCTACGGTGCCCGGGCCGAGATCCATGCCGCTGCGACACAGATAGAGCCGGTTCGGCGTCGTGTACAGGGTCACGAAGCGGTCAGCCTGGCGGAGCTCGACGTGGATCACCGCCGTATCGGGCGCGTAGTTACCGAACAGCGACAGCGTCTGCTGGTTCTTCACCAGGCCCGTCGCGACGTACGCGTTGACGTCGTGCGGGGCCTCGGGCGGCGCGTCGTCACGCTTGTCGTTGGGCGTGAACGAGACGCCGGTCGCCTCGTCGGCGTACAGCACATTAGCCGTGAGCTCGGGCCGAAGCTGGTACAGATACGCGCCGTTCTCGAGGATGCGCATCACCTTGGTGTTGATCGGCAGGTCCTGCGCCCCCCATTCCGGGAGTGCGATTTCATTGCCGCACGAGCAGGTGATCCGTTTCGCCTCCGCGTGACCCGCGATCACCATCAGGACCGCGAGCGCGAGCCGTTGCCGCATGCTACGAGTCTAAGAGGAGTCCCGGAAGTACGTCCATCGAGGAACGCACTTCGTAAACCTGTCGGTTCGCACGCGTGCTCGTTCTGACGTGGTCCGACGGACGTCGGTCATTCAGGGTTGAGCACGATACCGTGCCGACGTTTCGCCGAGCCATCGCGACAGAGTCGGATGTGGACGTCGTCCACGCGATGAACGATCCATCGCGGGCTGAGAGGTCGTTTGACTCGGACAGGGTGTCTTGCCACCCGTGATACGAAGAACCTAGGACGCGCCGAATCTCGATGAGCGCGTCGGTCGACGCGGCGTAGTCGACGCATGCCGACGCCGGCTCGCCGCGCTGGACGTGCACGACAAACGACGCGAGAACCGCGGCGACATCGTCGCGATCGCCGACGAGGCTACAAGCGGCACAGCGATGCACCCGATCGGCGAGGCGCTTTGGCACCCGCGCGCCGCACGGGCAGTGCTGCGAGAGCGCGGTCGTGCGGGTGGTCGCGCGTGCAACGCCACCCTCACCTCCGGCAATGGCCGCCACCGCGCGCGCTTCGCGATCGAGCGCGGCGACCAGCATTCCAGGCGTAAACGCGGCAACCGCGCTTCCCCACGACGACGCCCAGGCGGCGATCGTGCAATCTTCGACGACGAGCTGATAGCCGTGCGTGGCGACGACGCCGGCCGCGACCTCGCGCGCATGGTCGCGCCGCGCGCGGGCGCCCGCCTTGGCCTCTGCGACCTGTGCAGCGCGGGTCCGGCGAAAGCTCGCCGACAGCTGGTCGTGCCTGTAGCTCTGTAGCGGCACGCCATCGCTCCGCGCCTTGCGCGGTCCCATCGGAATCACATCGACAGGCGCGAGGTTACGCGCCGCGCGCCGGCGGGCTCGCTTTTCCTGCCGTTTGGAGAGGTGATACTGCGCACGATTGGCGGCGCGCCGCGATCGCTCGAGGTCGCGCTGTCGACGCCGCTCGCGTCGTTTCCGTCCTCGATCGCGCTGCTTCTGTTCACCGGTACGCTCGACGCGGGTCAGCCGCATCGCCGTGCCGGTGTCGTGCGACGCTATCGCGAGGCACGACACGTTGACGTCGATCCCCGCGGTCCGATCGACCGACTCGATCGCGACCTTGGCTCGTCTTGCCGCCGTCGACGGTGACACGTACGGCGTCGTCAGCACCATCAAGTGCGCTTCGTAGCGCCAACCGCCCTCGGCGTTGGGATCGCGATGCCGTACCAGGTCGATCTTGTGCCACTTGCTTGGGTCGGTGAGGTGATAGTCAAGGATCGGCTGATTCGACGGCGCGGTCGGCAGCCGCACCGGAAGCACTAGGGTCCCGTCGCCAAGGCCACTGAACACAATGGCGAGCGGCCCGGTGTAGCTCCACCACGTCTTCGTGGTGAGCTCAACAGCGCGCAGCCGCCGAGGCTGTACAAAGTCGCCGCCGCGATCGGTGTACGCGACGCGATGACCGGCGAGCGTGCCGTGCAGCCGGAACGTCTCCCACTTTCGCTTCTTCGTGTGAGACCTGGCTCGGCCGGGCAGCGATTTGAAGTCGTACCAGCGACCAATGCGGGGACTGCCGGAGCGCTTGCCCTGCGCATCGCCAAACACGTGACGCTCGGCCGCAGCCCACACCGTGTCGGCGAGGTGCATCGCGAGCGCCTTGGTCACGGACAGTCGCAGGTGCGGCGCACCGTCGAGATGCGCGGCGGCGGCGTCCTCGAGTGAGTCGCGAGACAACCCAAGTCGGTCACGGACAGCCGAAGGCCCGCGTTCGCGCTCGTGCCTGGCTTGCCAGTAGGCCCGGCAGCGATCGCGAGCGTCGCGCTGAACCGCGCGCTTAAGCGAGTACGCGGCGGAAAACATCGCCTCGATGCGTGCGCGTTGCCGTGGATCGCTCGCGTCGAGAGCAAGACGCAGCACGGACACGCCGTCGTCGGGATTTCGCGTCCACGGTGGCTGCTTGTTCGGACCTCTTGTCCGCTTTCCAAACGACCCACCGATCGATCCTACGCCTCACCTCTGACGATGACGATGGTGTGGAGCACGAACGCAAGGCTCAAGAAATGATGCGTGCTACGCAACCATCGGCAGCGCACCACGCACTACTCGACACGCTGCGGGTTGTCGCGTCGCTACACAACCGTCAAATCGAGCTACGGGAGCCTCCTTAGGTTGTTAGCCTCCGCCGACGGTGAATCACGAAGAACAGTGTCGCGCTGCGGAGACAACCGTCATCATCTGCTAGAGTCCGACCCCGATGGCCGAGTCACGCAAACCCGCTTACAAGCGCGTCCTCCTCAAGATCTCGGGAGAAGCGCTGATGGGCAACGCGAGCTACGGGATTAACCCCGAAGTGCTGCGCGTTGTGGCGGCCGAGATTGCTGAAACCGCGAAGCTCGGCGTCGAGATCGCGGTGGTGGTCGGCGGTGGCAACATCTGGCGCGGCGCTCAACAGGGCAGTGGGATGGATCGCGCGAGCGCGGACTACGTCGGCATGCTCGCGACCGTGATGAACGCAGTGTCACTCCAATCCGCGGTCGAGAAGAGCGGCGTCACGACACGCGTACAAACTGCAATTCCGATCTCGCAGATCGCCGAGCCGTACATTCGCCGGCGCGCGATTCGCCACCTCGAGAAGGGCCGCGTCGTGATCTTCGGTGCCGGTACCGGCAACCCGTTCTTCACGACCGACACCGCCGCCGCGCTGCGCGCGATCGAGATCGGCGCCGACGTGCTGTTGATGGCGAAGAACATCGACGGCGTCTACGACAAGGATCCGAAGAAGCACAAAGACGCCCGCCGCTATTCGGCCGTGACGTTCAACGACGCGCTCGTCCATGACCTGCGCGTGATGGACGGGACCGCCTTCGCGCTGTGCCGCGACAATGATCTTTCGATCGCCGTGTTCGAGCTCGCGACGCCTGGCAATATCCGGCGTGTCGTGTGCGGCGAACCAATCGGCACGATCGTCAAGAACAACCAAGAGACGCGCTTCGCCAACTAGGGACTAGAGGGACGAACATGATCAACGACATCACGACGGATGCCGAAGACGGCATGAAGAAGGCGGTCGACTCGTTCAAGCGCGACCTCCAGAAGATCCGCACTGGCCGTGCGAACACGTCGATGCTCGACGGCATCAAGGTCGACTACTACGGCACGCCGACGCCGGTGAACCAGGTCGCGACCGTGCAGGTCGTCGATGCTCGCCTCATCACGGTGAAGCCGTGGGAGAAGAACATGATCGCGGTGATCGACAAGACGATCCGCGCGAGCGACCTCGGCATCAACCCGGTCGCGGACAGCGAGCTCGTGCGCCTGCCGATTCCGCCGCTGACCCAGGAGCGCCGCAAGGAGCTGGCGAAGGTGGTCGGCAAGCAGACCGAGGAAGCGCGCGTTGCCGTGCGCTCGGCGCGTCGCGATGCGATGGACATGATCAAGGACGCCGAGAAGGACAAACAGATCACTGAGGACGAGCGCAAGAAGGGTGAGACCAAGGTCCAGGAGCTGACGGACAAGTACATCGGCTCCATCGAGGACATCGCGAAGGCCAAAGAGAAAGAGATCATGGAGCTGTGACAGGCCTCGGACCTCAGGCTTCAGGCCTCAGGTCAAGAAATCCCCGAGGTGGTGATCGTTTTCGAGTTCTGGCTGAGGTCTGAGGCCTGAGGCCTGAGGCCTGGTATGATTCGGTCGCATGTCCGGAATCCCGGCGGGGGCTGGGTCGCTTATTGGTAAGCGACTCGGCAAGTACGAGATCCTTGCGCTCCTCGCCTTGGGCGGAACGGCGGAGATCTACCTCGCGCGCATCGGTGGTGCGGCCGGGTTCGAAAAGTACGTGGTGGTGAAGTGTCTGCACGACCACCTCGCGGACGACACGGACTTCGTCAAGATGTTCCTCGACGAGGCCCGCATGGCCGCGATGCTCGACCACTCGAACATCGTCCAGACGTTCGAGCTCGGCGAGTACACGAACCGCTACTACATGGTGATGGAGTTCCTCGCGGGCCTGTCGCTCGCGATGGTCGTGCGGCGTGCGCAGGAACGGCTGCAGGGGGGCATGCTGCCGGTCCCGCTGATCCTCAACGTCGCCGCGCAGGCCTGCGCCGGTCTGCACTACGCCCACGAGCGGAGCGCGAGCGGCAAGCCGCTCAACATGGTTCACCGCGATATCTCGCCCCAGAACCTCGTGATCAGCTTCGAGGGCGTGGTGAAGGTTGTCGACTTCGGCATCGCGCGCGCCGAGCTTCGCGAGACGAAGACGAAGGCCGGCACGATCAAGGGCAAGTTCGCGTACATGTCACCCGAGCAGTGCGTCGCGGCGAACGTCGATCGGCGCACCGACGTGTTCGCGCTCGGCGTGATCGTTCACGAGCTGCTCGTCGGCCGCCGGCTGTTCAAGCGCAACTCGCCGTACGAGACGTATCAAGCGGTGATCGAATGCGCCGTCGAGCCGCCGTCGCGCATCAACAACACGCTCGATCCCGCGCTCGATGAGGTCGTGATGCGCGCGGTCGCGAAGGACAAAGACAAGCGCTATCCGACCGCCGAGGCGTTCGGCGACGCGATGCTCGGCTACCTGCACCATCGCGGCAAAGCCTCGGGCGGCGGCGAGCTCGGCCGGTTCTTCGAGCAATACTTCGCGCAAGAGATCGAAGAGCACGGCGAGCGCATGCGCGAGCTGATCGCGGGACGTCCCGCGTCGGTCGAGGGCGCTAGCGGCTGGGACGACGCCGATGAACAGGCCAACCAGACCGTCGACCTCAGCCGCAGGAAGGCGGAGGAGCAGTCGATCTCGCTCGCAACCGGCGAGATCATGGAGCTCAACACGGGCGACGCGTCTCTCGATGCGTTCGTCGGCGATCTCGAAGAGGAGAACGACCCCGACGCGCTGCCTGCCGACAAGACCAACATCGTCCACAACCCGCTCGAGATGATCGAGCAGCTCAACGCGCAGGTCGCACGCAATACCGGCAAGACACCGGTGCCGCCTGGCTCGATCACCGCGAGTGGCATCGCGCCACTCCCTGCGCCGCCGACGGGACCGAAGGGGGCCGTTGGCAAACCGGGGTCCGGCAGGTTCCCCGACATGCCGAACATGCCGACGCAGCTCGCGCCGGAGACGAAGCTCGAGCACGCGCCGACTGCGATCGGTGCAGCCGTCAATCCGATGGGCCACACGCAAGCGGAGATGCAGGCGCAGCCCGCGCATTTCGATCCCAACGTCGCCCCGGCGGGCCCGATGAGCTCGACGCACTACGCAGTGCGGCCGAGCCAGATGCAGGGCGCGCAGCAACCAAACCTCGGTGCGACGGCGCCTGCGCCCGCGCTGCAAGGTCATCCGCATGGGCCGATGCAGGGGCATGCGTCGGCGCCGATGCCAGCGCATGCACCCGTGTTGAACGACTACCCGGTGATGCCGGGTGGCCAGCGTCCGTTCTCGAGCGATCTCGCGCCGAGCAATCTGTCCTCCTCACCACAGCAGCGCCCGTCCTATGGGAATGCTCCGTTGGATCCGCAAGCAGCGGCGAACTTGATGTCTCCCGTCGGCGGCGGCTATCCGCAGACCGACTGGGAACGTGCGGCGGGTGTGTCGGCGAAGGCGCTCCCGACGTGGCTGCTACTCGCCTTGTTCGGTGGCGCGCTGCTCGGCGCGCTGTTGCTCACGCTGATGATCGCCAAGATTTTCTCGTAGGCGCACAGCACCGCGGCTTGCATTGCATCCATGCATGGCCGAGGTCGTTGTGATTACCGGAGGCACCGCAGGCGTCGGACGCGCAGTTGCGCGCCGGTTCGCACGACAAGGTGCAAAGCTAGCAATCCTCGCACGCGGCAAAGACGAGCTCCGAGCGGCTGCCGTCGAGGTCGTTACGCTCGGCGCGACAGCAGCGCTCGCCATTCCTGTCGATCTCGACGACCAGTCCGAAGTCGAGGCCGCGACGCAGCGTATCGAAGCAGAGCTCGGTCCGATCGATGTCTGGGTCGACGCTGTCACCGAGCCGAAGCGTCGTTCGCCCTGGTGGGCGGTCGCGGGCGTCGTCGCCGGAGCGATCGTCGGCGTCGTCGGGATCTGGCTGAGGATGCGCCGGTTGCGCTAATCGGTACGCACGCGAATCGGCCGGGAGATATCCGGCGGGTACCGACACGCCGACGTCGTGAGCTCGATCGAGTGAAAGCCGGCGCGCGCGTAGAGGCGAGCCGCTGCACCGTCGGGCTCGGTGACGATCACGACGCGATCCGCGCCACCGGCGAGCGCATCGCGCGCGGCGATCGCGAGCAACGCACGCGCGAGGCCACGCTTGCGATACCCCGGCAGCGTCTGGACGTCTTGATAGCGGCCAACGTCGGTGACGCGAACGAGACCGAGACTCGCGGCGAGTGTCGTGCCGTCGAACGCGCCATAGAACTTCGCGATTCCGCGCATGACGAGGTCGCGTTGCCACTCGGCGCGGCGATACAGGAAGCGGCGGTATGTCTCGTCATGGCGATCGCCGATCGCCCACGCGAGGTCTGCCGTCGCAACCACTTCGTCGGCTTTGAGCTCGCGGCTTGGCAGCGCGGCGGGTGTCGGGTCGACGGAGCTTGCCGCCATCACGCGGTGGGTATCGATCTGGAAGCCAGCGCCGCGCAGCTCGTCGCCGGCGCCTTCGTCGCCGCTGATGCCGTCCCACGCGAACGTGACGTGACGGATCGCCGGCTTATCGCCGAATTCGTCGTCGAACTTGCGCAGCCAGTACGAGACCTCGCCGATCTGCGGCGCGGCGGGCAGCACGAGCAAGTTGCCGTGGTAGTAGCCAGGATCGTCGGGTGTCTCGACGACGAGATAGCCGCCGCGATCGATGATTCGGCCGCGCGTTGCGATCAGCGCGAGCTCGGTGGTCAGCGCGATACTGCGAATGTTCACTTAATTGCGCACGAGCCCGAGCAACTTCGACATCGTCTTCTCGTCAGCAGGCGGGAAGTCATAGTCCAGAAACTCGCGTGACGTTACCCATCGCAGATCAGCGACGGTGGCCGGATACGGCCGCGCTTCTGCCGGCAGCTTGCACGAGTACATCGTGAGTTGAACTTCGTAGTTCGTGTACTCGTGGAGGTGCTCGCCGAGCTTGGTGCCGACGATGACATCGACGCCGATGCGGCCACGCACTTCGCGCGACAACGCCTTCGTCTCGTCCTCGCCGGGTTCGACCCTGCCGCCCGGGAACTCCCAGAGCAGTGGTAGAACGGCGTTGGCTTGACGCTGGGTGATGAGGTAGCGGCCTTCGTGCTCGATCACGGCCGCGACAACTCGGATCACCTCTTTGCCCATCGCGGCCTGATTATCGATGGATCGCTCCCGAATGCAATCGCGATTGACCATCTGGCGTCGACGCGAAAGGCATGTATTCTTCGCCCGAAATGCCGATTCGATTCGTCGAGATCAAGCCCGCGGAGTCGAGCGAAGCACTCAACAGCGAGTGGGTCATCCTCGAGAACGACGGCAAACAGCCCTTCAACACGCGTGGATGCGGCATGACGGTCGGCCGCAAAGGGTCCAACAAGAAGTCGCTCCTCGGCATCATCGACCCCGGCTTCGTGCTCCATCCTGGCGAGCGCGTGCGTATGTGCACCGGAAACCCTGGGACACAAGCGCACGGTGCCGCCCCCGAGGATGGGGTGAAGAACTATTTTCTGTTCCTACCGAAACCGTACGTATCTGGCGCCGGCGTCGTCCTGACGCTCGTTCTACGCGGGTTGCCAGTCTCGAAGGCCGAGTTCGATCCGAGCAAGCCGAACGGCGTCGCTAGCTAACGGGAACACCGATGTAACGCGCGCGAGGCCGAAGCAGGTAACCCGCGGCGCGTTGCTCGAGTGCATGCGCGAGCCAGCCTGCGGTGCGTGCGACGGCGAACAAGCCCGATCCCGCCGACGCCTGCGCACCGAGCGCGGCGATGAGTGCGGCAAGCCCGACATCGACGCTCGGCTCGGCCTTGGTCGGTTCGCGGCGCGCAGTATCTGCGACGGCGTCGATGATGGCGAGCAGCGTACGCGCACGTCGTGCGTGCGCCGAACGCGTAGTGGCGAGTAATTCGTTCGTGATCACGAGCAGCGGTGGCGTCCGCGGATCGCCGGCAGGGTAGAGCGGATGACCGAAACCGGGCGGCACTTCGCCCTTCTTGCGCAGCGCACGGACTGCGGCGCGCGCGTGCTCGGGGCCGCCGACCTCGTCAGCGAAGCGGGCGATCAGCTCCGACGCGGAGCCGTGCTTCGGTCCCGACAGCGTGGCGAGCGCTGCCGCGACGCATGCGTAAGGGTCCGCGTCCGTCGACGCGGCGACGCGTGCAGTGAAGCTCGACGCATTGAGCTCGTGATCGGCGAGCAGTACGAGCGCGCAGTCGAAGATCGGCGCGACGCTGTCATCGAGGCCGAGCGCGCGGGCTGCAATCACGGCAATGCTGCCGGCACCGAGCGCGCGCGTGACGGTCGCGGCGGCAAAGTCGGGTGCGAGCGCGGCGGCGAGCACGGGGATCAACGCGCGGCCGCGGCCGATGATCGCGTCGGGGCGACCATCGCGACGCTGCGGATCGGCGAGTGCGGCGATCTCGATGAGCACGGGCATCACATCGAGCGGTTGCGCACCACTGGGCACGAGGCGTCCGAGCTGCGCGATCGGTG
>DASUFX010000634.1:0-11117 GCA_036274355.1 Kofleriaceae bacterium
CTGCGACGACGGCAATGTCGTGTCGGGCGACATGTGCTCGGCGGACTGCAAGTCGAACGAGACCTGCGGCAACGGCATCATCGACACCGCGAAGGGCGAGGAGTGCGACGATGGCAACACCACGAACGCCGACGGCTGTCAGGGCAACTGCAAGCTGCCGCGCTGCGGTGACGGCATCCTCGACGCGAACGAGCAGTGTGACAACGGCGCGGCCAACGCGAACACGCCGAACGCGGCGTGTCGCACGACCTGCACGCCGCGCCGCTGCGGTGACGGCGTCGTCGACAATTCGTTCAGCGAGGTCTGCGACGACAACAACAATACGAACGGCGATGGCTGCTCGAGCAACTGCGCATCGAACGAGACGTGCGGCAACGGCATCATCGATCCGGCGAAGGGCGAAATCTGCGACGACGGCAATGCGCGTACGCGCGATGGCTGCAGCAAGTGCCAGCCCGAAGTCGCGGACACGCTCGTGCCTGGCCAGACGCCGCCGGGACGGGTCAACCCGATGCTCGTCTACGATCCGGCGCGCCAGCGCGTCGTGATGTTCGGCGGCTGGACGCCGGGCCCGAACATGGGCGACACGTGGGAGTGGGATGGCGTCACCTGGACGCGCATGCACCCGAAGAGCTCGCCGCCTCCACGTCTCGCGCCCGCGTTCGCGTACGACGTGAAGCGCCGCCGCATCGTGATGTTCGGCGGCTACCAGCTGAACTACGGCGCACCGCTCAACGACACCTGGGTCTACGACGGCGTCGACTGGACGGAGATCCTGCCCGCGAACAAGCCGAGCCCGCGCGGCGCATCGGCGATGGCGTGGGACGCGAAGAACGGTGTGATCGTCCTGTTCGGTGGCGCGACGAGCGGTCAGTGCAACACGTGCGGCAACTCGTTCAACACCACGGGCGATCCGGTGAACGACACGTGGACGTGGAACGGTTCGAACTGGACGCAGCTGACGCCGCCGACGACGGGTGGATACATCGCGCCTGCGGCGCGCTCGACGCACACGATGGCGTACGACCCGGTCAACAAGCTCATCCTCATGCGGGGCGGCCAGTGTTTCGGTAACGGCGTGTCGTGCACGACCCCGGACGCAGCGACGTACTCGTGGGATGGCACGGGCTGGAAGAACACCGGCGCATCCAACCTCGGCGGCGGCCTCTACGACGGGTGGATGGCGTTCGACACGAACCTCGGCAAGATGGTGCTGTGGCGTGGCAACTCGGGCACGACCTACGAATGGTCGGGCTCGGGCTGGACCTCGATCAGCCTCACGACACCGAGCACGCGCGGCAACATGACGCTGACGTACGACGTCGCGCGCAAGCAGATCGTGCTGTTCGGCGGCTCGTCGCAGACCGGCACGAACCCGACGAGCGTGCAGAGCGACACCTGGTTGCGCGGGCCGGGCAGCGTCGCGTGGACGCCGCCGGCACCGTTTACCCAGCCGAGCGCGCGCAGCCGCGCGGGCGCCGCGTACGATCCGGTGCGCCGCAAGGTCGTCGTGTTTGGTGGCTCGTGCGGTACGAGCTGCGATCTCAACGACACGTGGGAATGGAACGGCCGTAGCTGGGCCAACGGTGGTGGCGGAGGTCCTGCCGTCCGTTCGGGCTCGGTCATGGACTTCGACACGACCACGCGCGTGATTCGCCTCTACGGCGGCGACACGACGAGTACCGCGTACACCGACGTCTACAACTACAACGGCGCGTGGGCGGCGCAAGCATCGGCGGGTCGCGCGTCGGTCAAGGGCGCGACGATGTCCTACGACGCGCAGAACAACCGCCTCGTCACGTTCGGCGGCATGGTGAACCCGACCACGACGACGAACGACACCTGGGTGTGGACGCAAGCGAGTGGCTGGGCGCTGGCGCCTGCCGCGATGAAGCCGCCGGGCCGCGATCAGAGCTCGACGGCCTACGATCCGATCCGCCAGCGCACGGTGCTGTTCAGCGGCAACCCGCACACGGGCGGCACGCTGTCGGATGTCTGGGAGTGGAACAACGTCAACTGGAACCAGATCACCGCGAGCGGCGGACCGTCGCAGCGGACCGGTCATCGGCTCTACTTCAATCCCGACTCGTCGCGCGTGTGCGTGTTCGGCTCGGCGAGTGGTGCGACGACCGAAGACCTCTACGAGTGGAGTGGCACGGCGTGGTTCCAGCGCACGGTTACGAATCCGCCGGCCACCCGCTTTGCAGCCGCGGCGGCATACGACTCGGCGGCGCACGAGCTCGTGGTGTTCTCCGGCCGCGACCAGTCGACGTTCACGAACGTCGCCGCGACGTATCGCGTGAAGTACGTGCCGAACACCACGCCCGAGGTGTGCACGTCGGCGCAGTTCGACTACGACAACGACGGCAAGTACGGCTGTGCCGACGAGGATTGCTGGGGCGTGTGCGATGCACTGCATCCGCCCGGTACGACGCGGCCCGCGAACGCGCCGTTCTGTGGCGACGCGGCCTGCAACGGTCCCGAGGATTGCTTGATCTGCCCGGGCGACTGCGGCGCGTGCGCCGGTCCGAAGTGCGGTGACTTCAATTGCGACGGCGCCGAGAACAACTCGACGTGCCCGAACGACTGCTTCTGCGGCGACAAGAAGTGCGACGCCGCCAACGGTGAAACCGCGGCCACCTGCCCGAGCGATTGCTAACCATGCGCAATCATCTCCTCCATACCGTCTTCGTCATGCTCGCGAGCATGGTCGTCGCGGCGTGCCACACGGTATCGCCCGACATCACGCACTGTCCCGACGTCGACTGTCCGCAGGAGAAGGTTTGCGACAACCACGGCGGCTGCGCGTTCCCCGAGCAGCTCCAGATCTGTAGCGGCAAGGCAGACGGCACCACGTGCACGTATCGCGATCCGACTGGCGCGAGCGTCGCGGGTCAGTGCGCCGGCAGTGTCTGCTATCCGCTCGGGTGCGGAAACAAGTTCGTTACCCCCGACGAGGTCTGCGACGACGGCAACAACGAGAGTGGCGACGGCTGTGCCGCCGACTGCCGCTCCGACGAGACCTGCGGCAATAGCGTGGTCGACACCGCCGCCGGCGAACAGTGCGATGACGGCAACATGGTCGATGGCGATGGCTGTCAGAGCACCTGCAAGCAGGCGCGCTGCGGTGACGGCGTCAAGGACACGAGTCTCGACGAGGAATGCGACGCGGGCGACAGCAACTCGATGAATCCCGACGCCGCTTGTCGCCCCACTTGCGTGCTCCCACGCTGCGGCGACGGCGTGCTCGACGTCATGCACGGCGAGGTGTGCGACGACGGCGGTAACCAGGCCGGTGATGGTTGTGCGGGTGACTGCAAGTCGACCGAGGTGTGCGGCAACGGCGTTGTCGACTCGCTCGCGGGCGAGATCTGCGACGACGGCAACACCGCGAGCGGCGATGGCTGCGCAGGCGACTGTCTGTCGCTCGAGGTGTGCGGCAACAACGTCCTCGATACCGCGCGCGGCGAGATCTGCGACGACGGCAACACGGTGAGCGGCGATGGCTGTTCGTCGGACTGCAAGTCGCTCGAGGTGTGCGGCAACATGATTGTCGATGCGGTCACCGAGCAGTGCGACCTCGGCTCGATGAACTCGAACGCGCCGGACGCGATGTGCCGCACGTCGTGCAAGCTGCCGCGCTGCGGCGACACGATCATCGATCCGATGCACGGCGAGGCCTGCGACAACGGCCTCATGAACGCGGACGCACCGAACGCGTGCCGCACGAACTGTCAGAACCCGCGCTGCGGCGACAACATCCGCGACAGCGGCGAGGTCTGCGACGATGGCAATACGACGTCGGGCGACGGCTGCTCGGCGAACTGCGGTTCGCTCGAGACCTGCGGCAACGGCATCATCGACACCGCGAAGGGCGAGCAGTGCGACGCTGGCGCCGCGAATAGCAACAGCCCGAACGCGGCCTGCCGCACGGACTGCAAGCTGCGTAAGTGCGGTGACACGGTCATCGACAACACGTTCGGCGAGGCGTGCGATCAGGGCATCAACAACTCGGACAACCCGAACGCCACCTGCCGCACGAACTGCACGCTGCAGCGCTGCGGCGACGGAGTCTTCGACAACACGAAGGGCGAGGCGTGCGATGACGGCAACGTGGTGTCGGGCGACGGTTGCTCGAACGACTGCCGCTCGCTCGAGGTGTGCGGTAACAGCATCGTCGACACGATCAAGGGCGAGCAGTGCGACGCCGGCGCGGCGAACGCAAATACGCCCAATGCGCCGTGCCGCACGACGTGCGTGCTGCCGCGCTGCGGTGACTCGGTCGTCGACAACACACTGCTCGGCGAAGGCTGCGATATGGGCGCGGCGAACTCGAACAGCGCGAACGCGGCCTGCCGGACGAATTGCCAGCCGCGCCGCTGCGGCGATGGCGTGCTCGACAACCTGAGCGGCGAAGTCTGCGACGACGGCAACGTCATCTCGGGCGATGGCTGCTCGGCAGACTGTACGTCGCTCGAGACGTGCGGCAACGGCGTCGTCGATACCGCGAAGGGCGAGCAGTGCGATGCGGGCGCGAACAACTCGAACAGCCCGAATGCGGCGTGCCGCACGGACTGCAAGCTACAGCGCTGCGGCGACACGGTTCTCGATAACCTCTTCGGCGAGGGCTGCGATCTCGGCCCTGCGAACTCGAACGCACCGAACGCGACGTGCCGCACGAACTGCCTGCCCCAGCGCTGCGGTGACACGATCACGGACAACACCAAGGGCGAGGTCTGCGACGACGGCAACCTCGTCTCCGGCGACAACTGCTCGGCCGACTGCAAGTCCAACGAGACGTGCGGCAACGGCATCGTCGACGTCGCCAAGAACGAGCAGTGCGATGCCGGCGCGCTCAACTCGAATGCGCCGAACGCGGCATGCCGCACGACCTGCCAGCGCCAACGCTGCGGCGACAACGTCATCGACAACGCGTTCGGCGAGGGCTGCGACGCCGGCGCCGCGAACTCGAACAGTCCGAACGCTGCATGCCGGCTCAACTGCACGCCGCGCCGCTGCGGTGACGGCATCATCGACAGCGCGTCGGGCGAGGTCTGCGACGACGCGAACAATACGAACGGCGATGGCTGCTCGTCGGACTGCAAGTCGCTCGAGACGTGCGGCAACGGCGTTGTCGATGCGATCAAGGGCGAGCAGTGTGACGCGGGCGCAGCGAACTCGAACGCGCCGAACGCGGCATGTCGCACGGACTGCAAGGTTCAGCGCTGCGGCGACGGCATCGCCGACAACACGAAGGGTGAGCAATGCGATGCAGGTGCGGCGAACTCCAATGCGCCGAACGCCGCATGCCGTCCAACCTGCTTGCTCCCGAAGTGCGGTGACGGCGTGCTCGACAACATGCGCGGCGAGGTCTGCGACGACAACAACACCGTGAGCAACGATGGCTGCCGCTCGGACTGCGCGTCGAACGAGACGTGCGGCAACGGCGTGCTCGATTCGCACGTTGGTGAGCTGTGCGACGACGGCAACCTGCGCGGCTTCGATGGGTGCAGCAAGTGCACGCCCGAAACCGCCGTCGTGCTGTCGCCGGCTGCGTCGCCGCCGGCGCGCTCGCTACAGGTGCTCGCGTACGATGCCGCTCGCCAGCGCGTCGTGATGTTTGGTGGCCACAGCGGGACCACGACGTTCGGTGATACGTGGGAATGGGACGGCATCAGCTGGACGCAGCTGTTCCCCGCGCACTCGCCGCCCGGTCGCTACGACGCGGCCGCGGCCTACGATCCGAAGCGTCACCGCGTAGTGCTGTTCGGCGGTACGACGCTCGCGACGGGCGCGGCGACGCAGGACACGTGGGAGTGGGACGGCATCGACTGGACGCAGCGCAGTCCGGCAACGGTGCCGAGCGGCCGCAGCGGCGCCGCGATGGCGTTCCACCCGACCCGCGGCAACCTCGTCATGTTCGGCGGCACGAACGGCGTGACCCCGAACAACGAGACCTGGGAGTGGACCGGCAGCAACTGGGCGGTCGTGTCGCCGTCGGGACCGCCCGGTGCGCGTGCCGGTGCGCGCATGGCGATCGATCCGATCAACAAGTACGTCGTGATGTTCGGCGGCACCGCCGACACGAACACCTACACGCTGTCGTTCAACACGACGACGTCGGTCTGGAGCTGGGCCACGATCGCGACCGGCGCAGGCCCGACGACCGGCTACGCGGCGGTCGGCATGGCATTCGACACCGAGCGCGCCAAGGTCACGCTCTGGGGCGGCGTCAACAACAACACGTACACGTGGAGCGGAGCGACTTGGACGCTCGTCACCGGCACCACGCCGACATCGCCGCGCGGCGAGATCACGATGACGTACGACATCGCGCGCAAGCAGATCGTGCTGTTCGGCGGCGTGAACGGCACGACGCCGTACAGCGACACGTGGCTGCGCGACACGGTATGGGCAGTGCCTGCAGCGTTCGTGAAGCCGACAACCCGGTTCCGCACGCAGCCTGGATATGACCCGCTGCGCAAGCGGCTCGTCGTGCTCTCGGGCCAGAAAGAGAACCAGCGCTTCTACGCGCTCGCCGATCCGGTGCAGTACCAGGACGTGTGGGAGTGGGATGGCCGGCGCTGGGTCACCGGTGTGACGACGAACCAGCCATCGGCGCGCGCTGGATCGCATTTGGAGTTCGACGTGAACAACCGCGTCATGCGCGTGTACGGCGGTGACTACCGCAAGATCAACAACCCAGGTCAGGCCGATACCTGGATGAGCAGCGACATGTTCAACTTCACCGGTACGACGTGGACCAGTCTGTCCACGAGCGGCCGCTCCGATAGGGTGCAACAGCTCGGCTCCGCGTGGGATCAAAGCGTCAACAAGCTCGTCACGTGGGGTGGCTACGGCCTCGACGCGATGAACAACTTCTTCCATTACGACACGACGTGGACGTGGAGCCCGACGACCGGCTGGGCGAACGTCAGCGGCTCGCCGCGTCCGCCCGGGCGCCGCAACTTCACCCTCGCGTACGACCGCGTCCGTCAGCGCACCGTGCTGTTCGGCGGCACGAACGATAACTACCTGACCGACACCTGGGAGTTCAACGCGTCGACGAATACGTGGGCAAACAAGACGCCGGCCATCAGTCCGGCGCCACGCGCGGGTGCGCAGCTGTTCTTCAATGCGGACTCCGGTCACGTGACGCTGTTCGGTTCGAGCCCATACAATGACACCGAAGATCTCTGGGATTGGAACGGCACTGCGTGGACCGAAATGCCTCTGATCGGCACGCTGGTACCGACCTACTCGCGCATCGTCGGCTACGACAATGCCAGCCACGCGATCGTCACGTTCGGTGGTCGCGATGTGTCAGCGTTCTTGGCGACCGATGTGTTCGCACTCGTGAAGAACCGGCCGAACGGTAGCGTCGAGGCCTGCACCGATTCGAAGATCGACTACGACAACGACGGTAACGCTGGCTGCGCCGACGACGAGTGCTGGCCGCAGTGCGACCCGCTGAAGTCACCAGGCACGGCACGGCCGTCGGGCGCGCCGTTCTGCGGCGACGGAACCTGCAACGGCCCCGAGGACTGCTTGATCTGCCCGAATGACTGCACGACGGGCTGTACCATCAAGTGCGGCGACTTCCACTGCGATGGCACCGAGGCGAGCACCTGCCCAAGTGACTGCTAATCGCAGCAACCGCGCAGGTTCCCTCGTGATCAGCTATTGTCGCGGCGATGGCCGGCGACGGTAGCGACGACGAGCTCGCGCGAACGGCGACCGCCGTCGGTGCGAATTCGCCGGGTAAGGATGCGGCGACCCCAACGCTTGGCGGCATGCTCGGGCGGTATCGGCTCGAGCGCGAGCTCGGGGCCGGCGGCATGGGCGTGGTCCACGCGGCGTTCGATCCGGATCTCGAGCGGCGCGTCGCGCTCAAGGTGCTGCGTAGCGAAGGCGGTGAGGCGCGCCAGCGGCTGCTCCGCGAAGCGCGTGCGCTCGCACGGCTGACCCATCCGAACGTGGTCACGGTGCACGAGGTCGGTTCGGCATCCGGCCGCGATTACGTCGCGATGGAGCTGATCGAAGGCGAGACGCTCGCCGAGTGGCTGAAGGCGGCGCCGCGCACGCTGGACGAGATCGTAAACGCGTTCATCGCCGCGGCGCGCGGGCTCGCGGCCGCACACGCCGCCAATCTCGTGCATCGCGATTTCAAGCCGCACAACGTGCTGCGCCGCAAGGACGGTCGCATCGTCGTCACTGACTTCGGTCTCGCGCGCGGTATCGAGGCGATCGAGTTCGAGACCACGATGCGCGCGAAGGGCCCACAGCCCGCCGACGACAACACACCGAGCCCGCTCACCGGTCTCACCCAGACCGGTTCCGTGCTTGGCACACCCGCGTACATGGCGCCGGAGCAATGGAGTGGTGACACCGTCGGGCCGGCTGCCGATCAGTTCGCGTACTGCGTCGCGGTGTGGGAAGCGCTCGCCGGCGAGCGTCCGTTCAAGGGTGCGACGCTCGAGGCGCTGCAGGCCGACGTCGAGCGTGGTCCGAGCCAGGTCGACGATTCGAAGTTGCCACGCCGGATGCGTGCGGCGCTCAAGCGCGGCCTCGATCCAGATCCGAAGCGGCGGTGGCCGAGCATGGATGCGTTGATCGGTGCGCTCGGTCGCGCCGACAAATCGCGCAGCACGTTGCTCATGATCGGAAGCTTCGCAGTTGTCGCCACCGCGGCCGCGTACGCGGTGTTCGCGACCGACGACAAGAAGCAAGTCGCGGCGCCGACGTGCGAGCAGCCGGTGCTCGAGCCGGCTGCGATCTGGTCGCCGGCGATCGCGAACGAGGTCCGCGACAAGACGTCGTCGGACGTGATGCGGAGGTTCGATGCGGTGTTCGGCGCGTGGCAATCTGCGCGCGGTGTGGCCTGTGGCCTCGACACGCCGATGCGTTCGCGTCGGCTCGCGTGTCTCGACGGCGTGATCGTGCGCATCGATGCCGTGCGCAAGGCGAGCGTCGCCGGCGTGAAGCCATCACTCGACGAGGTCAGTGAACAGCTCGTCGACCCAGAAGTCTGCAACGTCGACGATCCACCGCGCTTGCCGACGCGCCTCGGTGAGGCGGCAGTGACCGCGCTCGCGCTCGCGTATCAACCCGACCCCAAGGCCGAGTGGGACGACAAGGCGGAAACCGAGGCGCTGCGCAAAGCGGGCGACGATCGCTGCGCGCGCGCATTGATCCGGATCGCGCACGCGACGAATGACAAGTCGACGAACGCGCGGGATGCCGCCGAGGAAGCGGTCGGGCTTGCCGACTCGTGCGGCGACGATCGCATGCGTGCCGATGCGCAGGTCGAGTTGCTCGCGATGCAGGTCACGATGTTCCTCGATCCGAAGCTGCAGAAAGCGCTCGCGACGACCGAGGCTGCCGTCCGCAAAGTCTCGCAGCCGGATCTCGTCGCCCAGCTCGATCTCGTCAAGGCCGAGATCGCGATGGAGAGCAATCAGTGGGACGAGTGCATCAAGCTCGCCGACTCGGCGATCCGGGGCTTCGGTCAGAACCGCCCGCTCGCTCGTCTCGAAGCCGTACAAACCAAGGCGCGCGCGCTGTCCGGCCGCCGCCAACCGGGTGATCTCAAGACCGCGCGTGGCGAGCTCGCGCGCTGGCGCGCCGAGGCGGAGAAAGTCGGTCAGCCGCGGGTGCTCGCAAACTTCGACGCCCTCGACGTCCTCGCGCAATGGTCGATGGGCGACGTCGCCGGTGCGAACGCACGCTACGCCGCGCTCTACGATCAAATCGAGAAGAGCCGGCGCAAGCCTCCCGAGGGCGACCCGATGGACGGCACCGTCGTCGATGCCACGGGCAAGCCGGTGGCTGATGCGGTGGTCGCGGCCGGCGCTGCGATCGCAGCCGACTCGCAGACGATCGGCTACTTCGGCAACTTCGGCGACGCGCGCATCGCGAAGACCGACGCGCAAGGTCGCTTTACAATCGACCACGTTCCCAAGGACGCCATCATCGTCGCGCAGTCCGGCGAGCTTCGCTCGCGCGTGAAGCCGGCGAAGCCAAACGATCGTCTCGTCCTCGAGCCGACGGTCACGGTTACCGGCAAGTACGACGGACCCAACGCAGCGCAGCTGATGGTGTTCATCGTGAACGCCGACCGCGATCGATCGCCGATGTATCAAATGCTCGCGCCGATCGCGTCAGACGGCTCGTTCACGCTCTCTGGTGTTCCCGTCGGCCATCTGCGGATCGGCGCCGTACAGGCCGGGACCGGCGGCCGCCAGTCGTTCGCGATGCAGGACATCACGACCGGCCCGAAGGGCCTCAGCGACGTCATCGTCAAACGCGCCGATAGCCGCAAGGTGCGCGTCATCGTGCGCAGCTCGGCGGTGGTTCCGCTCTCCGGTGCGCAGGTGTTCATCGTTGCCGGCGCGATCTCGATCAAGACAGTGAAAGAGATCGAGTCGGTGCTGCGGTCGCCGGGGATGGCGATCGAGGTCGCGCGACCGATCAGCGGCGAAACGCCGCCTGACCTCGGCAAGGTCGTCGCTGGCGATCTGCTCGCGACATTCAACAGCGCGCCGACCGGCGTCGCGACCGCGTGCGCGATCGGTCTATCGGGCGACTTTTCCGATCCGGGCTTTCGCGAGAAAGTGCAGCGTCACATCGACGAGCTCGAAGTGCGGTGTGTGCCGCTCGCGCCCGACACGAAGGCGGCGACGATCGAAGTGCCGCCAATGAAGCGTCTGGATTAGTTCAGCGACGATTGGCGCCTTCCGCGCCGGCACGCCGTGTTCAGGATCGAACGCCAAGAACGCCGAGCGAAGCCCGTCAAGGACGCCACCGGATGGTCGGTCTTCAACGCGGTCTGCACGCGCGGTCGTGCGAGCAGAACGCGAGCCCGAAACCTTTCGGATGGCGTTCTTGGCGTCTTGGCGCCCTGGCGTTCGTCTGGGAGCCGCGCAGCGGCGGACGCACGCTTTCGACGCGATGCCCTAGGCAGTCCTAGCGCGTCCTAGCGAAGGTCAGCGCCGTCGACGATCGTGTCGTGCTCGGGCGCTTCGCCGATGCGGATCAACGCGGACGCGAGGACGTCGGGCGTCGTCGAGCGGTAGCGGGCGCGTAGCTGTTTGCCGCCGAAGACGCCGACCACGGCG
>DASUFX010000635.1:0-6570 GCA_036274355.1 Kofleriaceae bacterium
GGACACGACGCCCCTACAGAAGGCGCCCACTCCGTTACCCAGGCGCGTGCTACGTACCGGGGTTAGTTTTCCGTCCGCCACGCGGACACGACGCCCCTACGGCAAGGCGCCCACTCCGTTACCCAGGCATCTGCTACGTAGGCGCCTGCTACGTACCGGGGTTAGTTTTCCGTCCGTCACGCGGACGCGACGCCCCTACAGAAGGCGCCACTCCGTTACCCAGGCGGCCTGCTACGTACCGGGGCCTGCTACGTACCGGGGTTAGTTTTCCGTCCGTCACGCGGACGACACCCCTACGGCAAGGCGCCTACTGTTACCAAGGCGCCTGCTACGGACTCGGTCGCGACGGCGCCAGCTACTTCTTGGTCCAGGCTGCGAGGCGGCTGCTACGTACCGGGGTTAGTTTTCCGTCCGTCACGCGGACGACGCCCCTACGGCAAGGCGCCTACTGTTACCGAGGCGCCTGCTACGTACCGGGGTAATTTCGCGTCCGCCACGCGGACTCGCTCGCGACGGCGCCAGCTACTTCTTGGTCCAGGCTGCCAGCTGCTCTTCCTCGTACTGGCGCAGTGCCGCGGCGTCGGTGCCCGCTTCGTCGGCGATCGCGGCGATCGCCTTCTTCTCGAGCTCGATCGCCTTCTTCTTGTTGCCGGCTGCGTACTCGAGATCGGCGAGCGCGGCGAACGGTTCGGAGAACCAGCGCTTCGGCATGTGCAACCGGTCGAGCTCGTCGAGGGACTGCTGCAGAACCTTGCGACCCTCGTCGGTGCGACCGACGTCCGCAAGGCAGAACCCGAGATTCGTGAGCTGGAGCGCGTGCTCGTTCTCGGCGTGGCCGTTCTGCTCGAGCAGCTTTACTGCCTTCTCGAAGTGAGGAATCGCTTCCTTGCAGTTGTCCTGCGAGCGCGCGATGTCGCCGAGCCCTTGCTCGATCGCCGAGAAGTGCGGCGTGTCTTCGGGCAGCACGCCGGTCAGCGCGGCCTGCGCCTGCAGGTACATGTTCTTGCCTTCCTCGAAGTGGCCTTGGCTCGTCTCGAGGTGGGCAAGCGTCATGAACGTCGCACCGACCATCGGGTGACGCTCGCCGTACGACGCGACGAAGATCCTCATCGCACGATTCAAGTGCTCGCCGGCTTCCTTGTAGAGCTCGAGCTGCAGCTCGACGGAGGCGAGGTCATGCAGCGTCTTGGCGACTTCGGGATGGTTCGGGCCATAGGACTGCTCGTCGAGCGCGAGTGCCCGATCGAGCGTTTTGCGCCCCTGCTGTGGATCGATCTGACGTTGTGCTGCTGCGAGCTGACCGAGCGCGGTCGTCAGCAGCATGCGCGCCGAGGGATCACGAATCGCACGCGCTTCGATCTGTGGCAGTACGCGCGTGATCTCCGCGATCGATTCCTGCGCGCGGCCCGCCTGGCCATACGCATCACCGCGCACGAGTGCAATGCGCTCGCTCTGATCGAGACGCGAGCGAGTCTGCAGCGCGTCGGCGGCGTCGAGGAGGCCGAGACTGTCGCGCGGCCGACCGAGGTCGATGATGACGACCGATTCCTCGATCAGCGCGTCGAGCATCGCCTTGTCGTCGCTCGCCTTGCCTGCCTCGCGCGCGGCTCTCGAGAAGTGGTCGCGCGCAACTGCCAGATTGCCAGCCTCGCGCTCGATGCGTCCTGCGGCGAGCAATGCGGCGGCAAGCGAGCGCGGATTGTTCTGCGACTCGGCGAGTTGCAGCATCGGTGCGACGCCTTGATGCGCCTGGCGTGTGTGACCCGAACGCAGCATCGCAGCGAGCTCGGCGATTCGGTCACGCAGCGTATCGTCGAGCGCTGCGACCGGATGACTCGCGCATTCCTGTGGTTGCGGCAGCGCAGCAGCGGCTTGCACCGCGTGATCGACGACCGTCGCATCAGCGGTCTGCCAGAGGGTGACCTGTGCGCGCAGCTCGTGGAGGCCCCGATCGAGACAGCCGAGCCGCTCGACGCGCTGGGGACCCTCGACCGCGCACGCCGCCTTCCGACCGAGCTTCCAACGATCGGCCCAATCATCGACGAGCTGTGCGGTCGATGCCGTGGTCACGACCGCGCCCGGCCGCACCTGCAGAAACTTCGCGAGCTGCGCGAGACGCGTACTCGGTCCCCACACACCGTCGACGAGCCGCGCGCCGGAAGCGCAGTCGTCCGGCGCAGGACGAGTGAAGAATAATGACGCCGCGAGCCCCGCCATCACGACGCCGCTGCCGATCGTCGCAATCGTCATTCGCCGCGAGCGGATGCCTGCCTTGAGCTCGGCAAGAAGCTGGTCGAGTGCCGCAAACCGCTCGTCGGGATCGATTTCGAGCGCGCGCGTGATCGCATTCTTCACGCGACGCGACGGCGAACCGACGGCGTGCTTCGGTGAGAGCGCTTGTTGCA
Source organism: Kofleriaceae bacterium (assembly GCA_036274355.1). Classification (GTDB taxonomy): domain Bacteria; phylum Myxococcota_A; class Polyangia; order Haliangiales; family Haliangiaceae; genus JABFXX01. The sequence goes on from DASUFX010000635.1 coordinate 2,406, forward strand.
GCGAGATCGCGAACGCGTACTGATCGGCGCGCGCGTCGACCGGCTCACCGGCGCGCTGCTCGGGCGCCATGTACGCGAGCGTGCCCGCGACGGTCGACGCTTCGGAGCCCTGCGCGAGCTTGCGCTTCTCGTGATCGTCACCACGTGCGAGACCGAAGTCGCTGACGCGCGCGCGACCGCTGAGATCGATCAATACGTTGCTCGGTTTGAAGTCGCGATGAATGAGTCCGGCGTGATGCGCCGCGAGTAGACCTTCGCCGGCTTGCACGAAGACCGCAACGATGTCGCGCCACGGCCGCGGATGACGATCGAGCCAGCCGGCGAGCGTGTCGCCGCGCACCAGCTCCATCACGAGGAAGACTTGGTTGTCGATCGTGCCGACTTCGTGAACGCCGACGACGTTCGGATGCGCGAGCCGCGCCATCGCCTGCGCCTCGGCGATCAGCCGCACGCCCGCCGCCGAACCCGCGTTGCGATCACGCACGACCTTGATCGCGACGCGGCGATCGAGATCCGGATCATGGGCCTCGAACACGATGCCCATACCGCCGGCACCGAGCTCGCGGACGACGCGGAAATGACCGATCGTCGCGCCCGGCGCGAATGCCGGCAGCGCTTCGACGCGATCGCTTTCGGCAGCCTCGAGCGTGCTCTCGACGATCATGAGCGGCGCGGATACTAGCGATGCGGTGCACCTAGGCAACGACTAAAGTGCAACAGGTTCACTGTGTGCCGGCGCACCGTTGTTTCGCGAGGTTGCGACTGGCACAGGCGGTGCTTTGTGCGCGGGCGCAATGAGCGCCATGGACAAGTACTTCGTCGTCGAGCCGGGAGCCGAGCCGCATGGCCCGTATCCGCTGCCTGAAATTGCCAACCTGCTGGCCGCCGGCACCGTCACGCCGCGCGCGATTTTGCGCAAAGCTGGTGATGCCTCTGCGCCGCCGCGCCCGACGGTGATCGACGTCGCGCCGATCGAAGCGCCGAAGCCCGCGGCCGCAAAGGTGATGGATGCCGCGAAGGAATCCGCGAAGCGCTCCGAGCGCGTCGAGCGAGTCCAGCGCGCCGAACGCCAAGGACCGCCGCCCGGCGTGAGCATTCCGCCGGGCACCGCATCGTTCGCTCCGCCGGGCGCCGCAGCGTTCGCGCCGCAGGGCGCCGCAGCGTTCGCGCCGCAGGGCGCCGCATCGTTCGCGCCGGGCGCCGCGCCAGTCGCGCCACCAGTCGCCCCGCCAATGGCACCGATGGCCGCTCCAACGGCAACGCCACCGGTCGCAACGCCGGTCGTTGGCGCGCCGAACGTAACCCCGGTCGTCGTGGCCCCGAGCGCAGCGCCGACCGGAGCGCCGAGCGTAACCCCGGTCGTCAGGGCGCCGATCGCTGAGCCATCGCCGCTGCAGGGCACCGATGACATCTCCGTCCAGGTCGACATGACAAACCCCGTCGAGCAGTTTGACGACGACGGCTGGGGCGGCGAGACCGAGATCCACGGCGATCAGTCGTCGGCCTCGCAACCGGTGTCCGACGGCCGGACATCAGAGCACGCATGGCCGGCAGCCGGACACGACGCGAGCGCGCCAACATTCGTCCCGCCGCAGGCATCGCAGCCTCATCATCGCGCCGCGCGTGGCACCGAGCCGCAGGCGGCGTGGCCAACCGACCCGACACAGACGCAGCCGTCGATGTCGCTTGCAGTGATTGCCGATCGGCCTCGCCGCCAGCCCGAGCCGGCTGCGCAACCAGCGCTCCCTGCCCCCGCGTACGAGCTGGCGTCGCAAGCTCCGGCCGCGCCGCAGCTCGCAAAGCCAGCCGAGGACTCGTCGCCGCTTCGTTTTCTCAAGCAGAAGAAGCTTACCGTGGGCGTCGGCATCGCGGCCGTTGCCATCGGCGGCGTCGCGGTCGCGCTGATCGCGCGTAGCGGTCACGACACGTCGGTCAAGGATGCACTCGTTCGTGTCAGTACGCCGAGCGGAACCGGCACCGGCTTTCTGATCGACGGCCCGGATCAATACATCTACGTCGCGACTGCGAACCACCTCGTCGATCGTGGCGAGCGCGTGCTCGTCGAGCGCGACGTCAACATCAGCGACAAGAAACACTACGTCGAGGCGTATCCGGAGACCGAGATCGTCGCGACCGACCCGGACGCCGACCTGGCGATCATTCGCGTCAAGAACGTGGCGGCGACCCGCTTCTCGCGACTGCCGCTCGCGAAAGAGCCGATCAAGGACGCGAAGATCTTCTCGTACGGCTATCCGGGATCGAGCCTCGTGAAGCACGCGGGCCTCGTCTCGAAGGACGGCAAGATCCTCAGCCTCGTTCGCTTCCCCGCGTACGACGAGCGCTATGCGCGTGTACTTCGCGAGAACGCGGTCGACGGGCTGCTCGTATCGACGGACATCGAACCTGGTTTCTCGGGCGGTCCGACGACGAACGAGGCTGGCGAGGTCGTTGGCATCAACGTGACTAAGGACCGTGCGCACGTCGGCCAGAACGGTGCCGTGAGCGTCGTCGCGCTGCGCGACCTGCTCGCCAAGGTGAAGCCGGCAAGCAAGCAAGTCGAGCCAAAGGCGGAAGACATCGTCACGCTGCTCAAGAAGGTGCAGAGCGAATATCTGTTGCTGCCGCTCGAAGAGCGGAGCCGCGTGCGCGAGACCGACTTCCTCGCCGCGTCTGACCTTCCGGCGCTGCGTCAGTTCGTGAACGAGATCCGTCGCGAAGAGCGCAACACCGATAACGCGTTCATCGTGAAACTCCGACTCTCCGGCCAGGCCGCACTCGGTATGTACTTCGCGCGGCTGCCGGGCAACCTGCTCGAAACGTATCGCGCTCCCTCGACGAAGACCGCGATCACGAGCTGCGCGCTCGCAAACCAACGCCTCGCCAGCTTCTTCGGCGAGCTCGACACGAACGTCGGCAAGCGCCGTAACCAGCCGCTAGTCGACACGTGTGACGAGCTCGGCGTGCGCCCGCTCGCGTGGGATCTCGCGGCCGCGACGCTGCAATGGGATGGCAAGGAGAAGGACTACACGGTCACGAAGATCGATCGCATGGATGACGAGGGCAACGTGTACCGCGCGTCGGTGCGCATCTCGGGTGCTGCGAACCTGGTCGAGCTGTGGTTCGGCATCGAGCAAGGTCAGCCTCGCCTCAAGCTGTTCGATACGACCGAGAACCTCTACGCGATCGATTCACCGCGCACCATCTCGACGAGCGTGCTGCAGGGCACGTGGGCGATGAAGCGCCCACGCGTCACCGATGCCGTCGACAAGGACGCGGAGGTCGAGTCCGAAGACAAGCTCTCGGTATCGATCGGCGAAGAACACCGTGTCTCGATCCTCTACACGACGACGCAGCGGTACTTCGCGGTCAGCAAGCGCAGCTCGTTCCCGTGCAGCGGCAAGAAGTCGATGGAGGTCGGCTACACTGAGAGCTTCGTCGGTACGCTCGAGAACGGCGTCGTGATCGCGACGCCGGAGAAGGCAGCGACGCCGAGCGGCGCGGATGCGGACTACTGCACGAACCGCCGGCTTCCCGATCAGATCATCGCGGTGAAGCTCGTCGGTGACCAGCTGTTCCTATATCGCACCGACGGCAGCGCGTATCCCGAGACGATCCAGCTCGCGAAACAGCTCTAAGACGCGACGCGTTCACATCCTCGCTTATTGAGGCGCTGCAGCGTTCGTTCCCAGCATGTGACGGCGAACCACCCCCTCTAGTGCCGATACCTCGTCGTCGGACAGCATCACGAATTCTTCGCGCTTGCGTTTTGACAGCGACCCACCATTCGAGGTGACAATCTTGATGAACAAGTCGACGAGATGATCCGGCATGTCGATGATGTTCGCCATCGCAGCTTTGGTGTCCTGATATCTGACTAAGAAGTCCAGTTCGCCTCGGAGCTCCGTGTGGAGCGCTTCATCGAGCCAGCGATGCAGCGCCTCCGCCATCGGGGTGGCATCGAAATAGCGGTAGTGATCAGCTGTCTCATTCGTCACTAAAAGGCTGCCATCCGCTTCGAGCTCGTAGTCGACGAGCGGCATGACTGCGGTAGAGAACCGCTCAAGCACCTGATCATACTCTGCACGTCTTGCAAGCATGACCGCGGAGACTGGGACGATCACGCTCGGCGGGGTCACATGCGTGCGCGCGAGCAAGTAATGGATCA
>DASUFX010000636.1:0-19014 GCA_036274355.1 Kofleriaceae bacterium
GCGATCGTAGGCGGCCATCAGCAGCCAGCGCGTGAGCGCGCTCGAGTTGTCGATGTCGAGCGACGCGGTCAGCGCATCGATCGCCTCGTCGAGCTTGCCGAGCGCGATCCGGACCTCCCCGAGCCGCATCCACAGCTCACCGCGAAACGCCTGGGCACTCGCGGTCGCACGCACGTACGTGTTCTCGGCGTCGGCGTAGCGACCGGCGCGGGCCTGGCAGTTGCCGAGGTCGATGCGTTGCCGCGTGCGCAGCGTGAGGTCATCGAGCTTGCCGTAGTCCTCGGCACGACCGAGATCGTCGGCGCACTTCGCCCACTCGCGCTGGGTAAGGAACAGCTGGCCGCGGACCTGATACGCATCGGCTTCCTTCGGCAGGCGCTTCACCGCGGTGTCGAGCTTCTCGAGCGCGACCTTGATGTCGGCGGGTTGGTTCGTACCGATGAGACGCTTGGCGTCGCGGACGAGCTCTGCATACGGCCGCGTGTCGGGATGCAGTGTCGACTCCCAGAGATCGGAGCGCTTCTCGTCTTCGAGCTCTTTGTCCGGGGTGACCGGCGGGTACTTCTTCGATTGTGCTCGGGCCGGTGCGGTTCCGAGCAGGATGCCGAGTATGGCGACGAACGCGAGCCTTATCGGAATAGGTCTGGCCACGGTGACTCGATCGGAATCGCACGCCGGCGCTTGTGAGCGTTCAGCGTGTCGAGATGTGCTTTCGCGCGGGGCTGGAATTCGGGATGCGCACCGGATGCGATGTACGCCTGCCACTTTCCGATCGCGTCCTCTTCGTAGCCGAACGCTTCGTCGACGAGCGCCAGGTAGTAGAAGACCTCGCCCTCCGGCACGAAGAACGTGCCGCCGGTCTGGACGCCTTCGTAGAACGCTCGGCGCTGGTCGAGACCGGAGCTCTTGATGATGTCGAGTGCGGCGCGCGTGCTCTCGTCGCGATCGAGCGCGACCGCGTAGCCGTAGAGGGTCGACGTGTCGGGGTACGCGCGCAGCGCTTCGCGATACGTCTCGAGCGACTCCTCCATGCGGCCGAGCATCATGTACGTCTCGGCGAGGTTGCCGAGCACGCGACCGGTGCCGCCCTCGAGGCCGTCGTGGCGGGACAGCAGCTTCTCGTAGTCGAGCGCCGCTGCTTCGAGATCGGCCTTCGTCGCCAGCTTCGTGTGGAGGATCGCGCGGTCGAACAGGATCTCGGTGTCACCGCTCACCTCGACGGAGAGTCGCGGATCGAGCGGCGCACGCGCCTCGAATGCATCCCACGCGGCGATGATTTCTTTCGCCTTTGCGACATTGAAGCTCTTCGGGTCGCGCTGTTGATCAGTGCAGGTCTGGAACGCGATGGTGCGCGCCCACTGATCCGTGCAGTCGAAGTAGAACGCGTAGAGCAGCTTGCCGATGCGGAAGTACGGCTCGCCGTCGCGTGGCTTCGCGGCGGCAGCGTTGCGATACGCCGCAATCGCGTTTTGCAGATGCGAGAAGACTTCCTTCTTGCCGATGTTTCTCGAGCTCGCGAGCAGCGCGTGCTCGTCGCCTTGCCGCATCTCGGATTCGAACTTGTCGTCGGCGAGTCGCTCGGGCTGGTCGGCGTCGATCGCGCGTTCCCACACGTTCGCTTGCGCCGTCGACGCTGCAAGCACGAATGCGAGCAGTAGGGCGCGCTTCACGGCGACACCATCGGGCGAGGGTGACGGATGCGGAGCGGTCGCGCGCCGATACCATCAGCGGATGGCGCGCGGCGCAGCGCATCGATCGCATTGATATGCTCGAGTGCGCGGCGCCGATAGGGCAAGTCACCGGCAGCGGCGTAGAGCGCCCATTCGGCGCGCGCCTCGGTGTAGTGGCCTGCGGCTTCGTAGAGCAAGCCGTAGTAGTAGTGGCGATCTTCGGCCGGCGCAAATCGCATTCCCGCGAGCACGTTCTGCACCATCGCGCCGAGCTGACCCTGCAGCGTGTTCTGCATGCGGTCGAGAACCTCGAACGCGGCACCGCGCTGCTCGTCGCGGTCGTATTGCACCGCAAGCGCGAAGCTCACGAGCGTGAGCTCGTTCGGGTAGTACTGGATCGAGCCTGGAATCTGGTTCGCGAGCACGTCGATCGCTTCGGTCATCTGGCCGCGCATCGCGAGCGCGTTCGACAGGTGCACGACGACCTGCGCGGTGAGCGGCGCACCTGGCGTGACCGGCGCTTGCGCGGCGCGCAGGTAACGGATCGCGTCGTCGACCTTGCCGAGCCGCAGGTAGATGATGCCGAGCCGGCCGGTCGCTTCGATGCCGGCGTTCTCCATGCCCGCGACGTCGATCGCCGCCTGGAACGCTTCGATCGCTTCGCGCGTCTTGCCGTGCTCGTCTGCGCACTGACCGAGCATGCGCAGCACGTCGAGGTTGTCGGGCGCGAGCTTGCGCGCGTAGCGCAGCATTCCGTAAACCTCGCGGTAGAACCGCAGGCGCTCGAGGCCGGTCGGGTCGTAATCGCTCCACAACGCCTGGTCCGCGACCGTGATCGCCTGCCGTGCTTTGAGCAGCAGCGCGTCGACCTCATCTTTGTGTGGGGCGAGCATGTCGCGCCAGAAGTTGCCGCGATCCGGATCGACCTGCGGTTGGATCGGCGGCGCCTCGACTTCGGCGCGCGCAACACCCGCAAGGGCGGCCAGCACCGTCAGTGTGGAGGCGAGCCTCATCACGTTTGAAAGTATGCCGGTGACCTCGCGGGGTTGCCAGGCAGACGCAGCGTCCGAAGGCCGGTCGCGCCTCCTCGATCTGGGGTCCACGGCCTCCGGCGGGGATCACACGGATTCGCTGCTATTCCAGGGGCTTGGGGTGGGAAACCTCGTGGCCCACCCCTTGCTGTATCCGACTACGTGGACCGCGGAGTTTTGGCGACGGCAACCGAGCTGTTCGAAGCTCGTCATTTTCCAGGCGTTGTCGCCCTGGTGAGTGACGCGTTAGACGCGGCGCCGGATTGTGTCCCGTTGCTGCTCCTGCGCGCGCGGGCGCATATCGCGCTTCGCCGTGATCTCGACGCGCAGACCGACTTGCGCGAGATCATCCGGCGCGATCCGCAGTGCAGTGTCGCGTATCGGCTCCTTGGCGAGCTCGCTGCACGCCGCGACGAGAACGAGTCCGCTGCGATCTTTTTTCGCGAGGCGCTGCGCCTCGACCCTGACGATCGTGAAGCCGGCGACTGGCTCCAGATCGTCGAAGCATCAGTTCGACCAGCCGCGGTAGCAAACAAACTCCCGGCACCCGCTACCGCGGCTGGTCGTTTTCCTCGTGCAGGCAGCGCGCCTCGCTTTGCGAAGGGCACGCGTCCACCCGCCGAGGATTGCGTCACCAAGCCGTTCGTCGGCACGCGTCGCGCGCCATCGCAGCCGCCGGTTCCTCAACCGGTGCGCGTCGCGACCGGTTCGTCGCCCACGCTGCAGCCGCTCGTCGATGACGCTGCGGAATTCAAGCAGACGAAGCCGGGTGCCCAGCCGCTGCGCCGGCCGTTCTCGCAAGCGCCACAGCGCAACTCGGTGCCCGAGCTGCCCGGATTCGGCGACTACCTGGTCTCGACCGGCATCCTCACGCGCGAGCGCCTACGCGCCGCACAGGCGTACCAGCGCTCGATGAAGGTGCAGCTGTCGACCGCGATCGTCACGCTCGGCCTCGCGACGCCACAGCGGATCGAGTGGGCCGCCGTCGCGCATCAGTCGCAGCTCGCTCGCGATCGCTGAGCCGCACTGCGAGCCCATTGGTGCACGCTTCCCTCGTGGATCGCGGCGTAGACGTCGTCGCGCAGCACGTTGCACTCGTCGTGCGTCAGCGTGCGATCGAGAGCGCGCAGCGTCACGCGTACGAGCACGTTGTGCTGACCGGGCGCGATGCCGAGCCGCGCGATGGCTGCGGGCGGTAGCGCGTCGTACGGCGTCGTCGCGAGAACCTCGACGGCCTCGACGAGGTCAGCGCGATCGCCAAGCGCGCTCCGCACCTGGTCACCGAGTGCTTCGGCGTCGCGCGGTGCTGCCACCACGATCGACAGATCGCGGCGCACCGGCGGCATCATCGACACGGGCCGATACGGTTCGAGGTCGTAGAGCTGGCTCGCGATGCGCGGATCGCTCGCGCGCAGGAGCCGGATGTCGTCGATGCCTTTGCGCAGCATCACGAGGCGATCGAGGCCGAGCCCCATCGCGAGCCCGGTGTGTGACGCGAGACCCGACGCGGCGAGCAGCGCGGGTGACGCGAGACCGCACTCGCCGATCTCGATCCACTCGCCGCTCACCTCGACGTCGATCTGCCGGCCGTGTGTCGTGTACGGATGCACCGCGGGCTGCGTGCGCCAGCGCGTGCCGGGCAACGCCGCCGTGACGACGTCGCGGATCATCGCGTCGAGCGCAACTTCGTCGAGCGCGACGCGCGCGATGCGCCAGAGGTCGACTTGGTGCGGCTCGCCGACATGCAGGCGATCGATGACATCGCGCCGGTAGACGAGACCGGGACACGACAGCACCACGTCGTCGGGCGGTGCTGCGGCGAGCGAGGCCAACAGCGGCGGCAGCATTGCGGATGTCTGGGTGCGCAAGAGCGCGCCGTCGCAGACGTAGCGCGTGTAGCGTGCGTCGCGCGCAGCACCGTCGGCTGGATAGCCGAGGCGGTCGTAGTTGTCGGCGATCGACACGATCGGCGACGCGCGATGCACGACGACAGGAACGGAGAGGGCAGCGTGGATCTGCGCGAGCACGAGCTGCATCGCGTGAGAGCCAGACGCGGGATCAGTCAAATCGCGGAGCGTGAGCGCACGCAGCAGCTCCGCTGTGGAAAGCGTGGTCATGACAAACCTCGGGGCAGAGGGCGGGAGGAGTGGACGAGGCCCCGTGCCCAGGTCAGTCAGCGGACGAACGACACCCGCTGCCCGAAGGGCACGGGGTTCGTAAATCGACGAGTCCGCATACCGAACTCTAACGCATCGCGACTGCGACGCCGACTGAATTCTCGGGCACGCGTGTTGCTGCGCTGGCTTATGAGCCTCGGGAAGGAGCTTCGAGATGCCGCGCCAACACCTACGAGCTGTGTCGCGTGACGATCCGGGAGCGCTCATTCGACAACGCATTGATGACGTCGTCGCGGCGATTCGCGCGAAGGATATCGACGGCGTCATGGCAATCTACGCGCGCAACATCGTGTCGTTCGATCTCGGTCCGCCGCTGAGCTACGGCGGGGCCGACAATAAGGGTCGAGCGTGGCGCGCAGTGTTCGCAGCCTATACGGGTCCCATCCGTTGTACGTGGTCATCGACAATCGTTTGCCGGTCGCGACCGGCCTGACCTGGAACCGGCCAGCGACGACCGCCGAGATCGAGGGACCGCGGGCGACCGAGCAGATGGCTCGTCGCTAACGGACACACCGCCGCGCCGGCCGTGCGCTGACAGCGATTCCCCGTGTGGTGATACCTTCACCACATGGGTGGACGCAGCCTCGCGCTGGTTTTGCTCGCCGCGTGTGCGGCGAAGCCAGCCGCTCCGATGAAAGGCGCCGCAGGCGGTACGACGACCACGACGACGACGGCCGGTAGCGCAGCCACGCCCGCACCGCCGCCGATACCGACGGCACCTGGGCCGGCGATTCCGCCGTCACCGGCGAGCAACGCGACGCTCGCCGAGGTCGGGCTCGAAGCGGCATCGCTCGATCGCTCCGTCGATCCGTGCGTCGACTTCTATCAGTTCGCATGCGGCGGCTGGCTCGCAGCGAATCCGATCCCAGCCGACCGTGGCCGCGTGGCCCGGTTCACCGAGATCGACGACAAGAACAAGGTCGCGATCAAGGCGCTGCTCGAAGAAGCGACGACCAAGGGCGATCCCGCGACGAAGAAGCTCGGCGATTACTACGCGTCGTGCATGGACGAAGCGGCAATCGAGAAGGCCGGGACCACCGGCATCAAGGCGTTGCTCGACAAGACGACGAAGGTCAAAGACGCGAAGAGCTGGCTCGCAGCAGTGACCGAGCTGCACAAGGTCGACATCTCGGTGGTGTGGAGCGTGACAGCCGACGCTGATCTCGACCAGTCGACGATGAACATCACGTGGCTCGATGCCGCGGGGCTCGGGCTGCCCGACCGCGACTACTACTTGAAGTCGGACTTCAAGCCGCAACTCGAAGCGTATCAGCAGCACGTGGGACGGATGCTCGGGCTCGCCGGCTTCGCGAAGCCGGAAGCGGCCGCCGCCGACGTCGTGGGGATCGAGACCGAGCTCGCGAAGATCACGAAGTCCGCGACCGAAAAGCGCGACGTCAAGGCCGCGGACAACCCGACGAACCTCAAGAAGCTCGCGGCGACGACGAAGTCGGTCGACTGGAAGGCGTACTTCAAGGCGCTCGCGACTACGCCGAGCGCGAAGATCAACTTGCAGGCGCCGAAGTTCTTCGCTGGCCTCGACGCAGTTCGCAAGCAGTTCAAGCCGGCGCAGTGGTCAGGCTACTTCACGTATCACCTGCTCAGCGACTCTTCGCTGGCGCTGCCGAAGGCATTCGACGACGAAGCGTTCACGCTGACCCAGCTGCTCAGCGGCGCGACCGAGAAGCAGCCTCGCTTCAAGCGGTGCATCGACGCGACGACGCGCGGGCTCGGTGAGCTGCTGGGTAAGGCGTATGTCGACAAGCACTTCTCGGCGCAGTCGAAGCAGCTAGCGGTGACGCTCTTCGACGCGCTCGCCGCCGCGATGAACGACGACATCGCGACGCTCGACTGGATGAGTGATGCGACGAAGAAGGTCGCGCAGGACAAGCTCGCCAAGGTCGTCAAGATGATCGGCTTCCCCGACAAGTGGCGGAGCTACGACTTCGAGGTCAAGCGCGACGACTTCGCGGGCAACGCACTGCGCGCGTCGGCGTTCGAGCTCAAGCGCCAGCTCGCAAAGACGGGCAAGCCTGTCGATCGCAGCGAGTGGCTCATGAACACGTTCACCGTCGACGCCTACTACAACCCGGCCGCGAACAACACGGTGCTGCCGGCGGGCATCCTGCAGCCGCCGTTCTTCCGCGCCGATCGTTCAATCGCGGCGAATCTCGGTGGCATCGGCATGGTGATCGGCCACGAGCTGACGCACGGCTTCGACGATCAGGGTGCGAAGTTCGACGCCTCCGGCAATCTCAAGAACTGGTGGCAGGCCGAGGACCAGACGAAGTTCGAGGACAAGGGCAAGTGCCTCGCGGCGCAGTACGACTCCTTCGAGGCGCTGCCGAAGCAGTACGTCAACGGCCAGCTCACGCTCGGCGAGAACATCGCCGACCTCGGCGGCGTGAAGATGGCATTCAAGGCGTATCGCGCGCTGCGCAAGGACGCGCCGAAGCCGATCGTCGCCGACGGATTCACCGAGGATCAGCAGTTCTTCCTCGGCGTCGGTCAGGCGTGGTGCGCCAAGATGCGGCCGCCGGACCTACAGCGCCTGCTCACGAGCAACCCGCACGCGCCGCCAAAGTTTCGCGTCTACGGCGCACTCCGCAACTTGCCGGAGTTCGCGCAAGCGTTCCAGTGCGCCGCGGGGACGCCTATGCATCCCGCGCAGACCTGTTCGGTGTGGTGAACATGAAGAAGCTCCTCCTGGCCGTCCTCCTTCCCGTTCTCGTCCTCGCCTCGTGCAAACAAGCCGGTAAAGGCTCCTACTTCGCAAAGACCGGCGCTTACGGACCGAGCCGGCCGACGCCATACGTGCCGCCGCCGCCGAAGCCGACCGTCGCGCCGGAAGTCGCGTGGCTTGCGGAGTGCAAATCGCCGATCGATCAGGCGAAGAAGAGCGTCGACGGGATCATCGCGATCCCGGGCGTGCGCACCGTCGACAACACGCTCGAGCCGTTCAACGAGGTGTCGCGCAATCTCAACAACGCCGGCAACTGGGCACACCTGCATTCCGAGGTGAATCCCGACGCGAAGATTCGCGAAGCTGCGCGCACCTGCGAGCAGGCGGTGCAGACGTTCGTCTCCGACCTGCTGCTCGACCTCCGCATCTACACCGCGATCAAGAGCGTCGACATCTCGATGGCAGACGCGAACACGAAGCGGTTCGTCGCGACGACGCTGCGCGACTACCGCCGCGCAGGTGTCGAGCTCGATGACGCCGGTCGCAACCGCATCAAGCAGATCGACAACGAGGTCACGTCGCTCGGCCAGCAGTTCATGAAGAACATCGCCGACGACGTGCGCACGATCGACGTGAGCGATCCGGCGAAGCTCGCCGGTCTGCCGCAGGACTGGATCGCCGCGCACAAGCCCGACGGCAAGGGCGTGATCAAGGTCTCGACCGAGTACCCCGATTACATCCCGTTCATCACGTACGCCGACGACGACGAGCTCAGGAAGCAGCTCTACATCGCGTTCCGCAGCCGCGGCGATGCGAAGAACGAGCCGATCCTGCAGCAGGTGCTCACGCTGCGCGCCGAGAAGGCGCTGCTGCTCGGCTTCAAGGACTGGGCCGACTACCAGAGCGACGACAAGATGCTCAAGGGCGGCAAGGCAGCCGCCGACTTCATCGAGCGCGTGCGCGTGCTCGCCGCCGCGCGCGCGAAGAAGGACTACGCCGAATTGCTCGCGCAGTTGCGCACGAAGGTGCCGGCCGCGAAGGAAGTCACCGAGTGGCAGAAGGCGTACGTCGAGAACCAGGTCAAGCTGACGAAGTACGCCGTCGACTCGACGGAGGTCCGGAAGTACTTCGAGTTCGAGAAGACGCTCGCGGGCCTGCTCGACATCACCGCGGCGATCTACGACATCCAGTACGTCCCCGTCGCGAAGGACCCGCGCGTCTGGCACCCGGACGTCAAAGTGTTCGACGTCATGCGCAAGGGCGAGAAGCTCGGCCGCATCTTCCTCGACATGCATCCGCGCCCGGGCAAGTACTCGCACGCGGCCGAGTTCCCGATCGTCGACGGCATCAAGGGCAAGCAGCTGCCCGAGGCGGCGCTGATCTGCAACTTCCCCGATCCGAAGAAGGCGAACCCCGCGCTGATGGAGCACGGCGACGTCGTCACGATGTTCCACGAGTTCGGCCACCTCATGCATCACGTGCTCGGCGGTCAGGTGCACTGGGCGCGGCAGAGCGGGGTCGCGACCGAGAGCGACTTTGTCGAGGCCCCGTCGCAAATGTTCGAGGAGTGGGCGTGGAACCACGACGTGCTGTCGCGGTTCGCGAAGCACTACCAGACCGGTGAGGCGATTCCGAAGGACCTCGTCGACAAGATGCGCAAGGCGGATCACTTCGGCAAGGGCGCGTGGGCGGTGCAGCAGCTGCTCTATTCAGCGCTGTCGCTGCGCTTCCATCAGGAGAGCCCGAGCAAGCTGAACCAGCTCGACGTGCTCAAGCAGCTGCAGAAGAAGTACGTGCCGTTCGGCTTTGTCGACGGCACGAAGTTCCATACGTCGTTCGGCCACCTGATCGGCTACTCGTCGATGTACTACACGTATCTGTGGTCGCGCGTGATCGCGCGCGATCTGCTGACGCCGTTCGACAAGAAGGGTCTGATGGCGACCGACGTCACGTTCGCGTACCGGGACAAGATCCTCGCTGCCGGCGGCACGAAGGACGCAGCCGACCTCGTCAAAGACTTCCTCGGCCGCACGTACAACTTCAAGGCGTTCGAGAAGTACCTCAGCGAGAACTAGTAGCTGTAGTTGACGTTCGCGGAGATCAGCTTCACGAAGTCCGTCGCGCCCGTCGCCTGCGCGGTGTCGTTCAAGTTGTCGTAGGTGAAGTCCCACGAGTAACTCGTCAGCGAGCCTTCGCCGCGGAGGCTGATCGCGCCGAGCTTCACGGTGGCACCGATCGCGCCGCGGAGCCCGCCCGCTTTTGCGGTATCGAAGCGTTCGCCGACCGGGCCGCCCGACATCACGATGCGAGTCTCGGCGGCGAGATACGGCTCGAATTTGTCGGTAGCGTAAATCGCCTTCGCGCCGAGGCGCACCGACTGATAGTTCACGGCGGGCATGAGGTTGATGTCCTGCCCGACGGTCGTGTCGAAGCCCATCTGATCCTGCACGTAGCCGCCGCTCGCTTCGATGCCGAGACTGCCGAACATCGCGCGGAAGCGCAGGCTGCCCTCGAAGCTCGACCACTTTGTCTTCACCGTGCCCATCAGATCGCCGCCCTGCACGGTCTGCCCGGCGACGGGAAACTGCGCGCGGCCGTACAGCGACAATCCGCGCAGAGGCTTCACGCCGATCATGCGGCCGGGCCACAGCTCGACGGCGAGCCCGCCCATGATCTGACCGCCCTCGGTCTCCTCGCGCAGGTTGTTCGTCATCGCGTTGTTGTAGGTGAAGTGACGGAACCCGACGTCGAACGCCGCGCCCACGCTCACGTACGCCATGCGCGGTGTGCCGTCGCTGCTGCCAGAGATGCCCGTCGAGCCGCCGCTGCCACCGCCCGAGCCACCGCCGCCGCCACCGCCTTCGCCGTCGGTATCGTCGGTGACCGTGGCGGTGTCGTCGACGTTCGTCGAGGCCATCTTCGGCTTCACGACGAATTCCTCGCCGGTGTTGATCTCGACGATGTCGTCGAACACAGTCTTGCCGTTGAGCGAGACGACGACGTGATGCGGATCGGATGCCGACGACGAGATTTCGACGGGCGCCTTGCCCTTGTCTTCATCGTCGATGCGGACAGTCGCGCCCTTGGGGGTATCGACCTTGATGGTGCCGACCGCGCTCTTCAGCTTGTACTTCTGCGTGAGCGGCGACTTGCCCTTCGGGACGTCGAGCTCGGCGATCTCCGGCTCGTATTTGTCCATGCGGATGATGATCGTCGCGCTGCCGATCGGTGCGTTGATCATGCACGGCGTCGGTTCGCACGCGACGCCGGAGTCGACGTCGCCGATGTAGACGGATGCACCGGACGGCTCGCTGTCGATCTTCACCTTGCGCGTTCCGCCCGCGTGGGCATGTCCCATCGCGGCCAGCACGAATGCGCCGGCTAGCAGCAGCCGCCTCATGGCTAAAGATGATAACCCGAGGTCGACGGTGCACAAGGAAGTCTTACGACTCGCGGTGTTACTCGCAGCTATCGCGCTTGCGACGAGCCGCATCGGCCTCATCGGCCACGAGCTCGTTGGCCATGGCGGAATGGCCCTCGCGTGTGGGGCGCGTATCGTCGATGTCGAGCTGTTCTGGTTCGCGGGTGGCTGGATTCGCTATCAAATGAGCGAGCCGAGCCTGCCGGCCATCCTGGCGATCGCCATGGCCGGGATCGGGCTCGAGCTGGTGGTCGGCCTTCTGCTCGTGCAGTTCGTGCGCGGCGCCACGCTCGGCCGGAGGCTCGTGCGCGGGATCGGGGCGGGGCTCGTGGTCCATGCGACCTGGTACCTCGCGACCGGCGCGTTCCACGGCTTCGGGGACGGGCTCGTGCTGTATCGCGCGCTCGGCGATGCTCGGGTAGCCGTCGCGATTGCTGCCGGGCTCGTGACCTGCGCCGCGGCCTACCTGGCCGCACGCAACGTGCTCGGCACGCTCGCCGCGACGGTTCGCGGTGGCACCCGTGCGCGGGTGCTCGGTGTGATCGTCGCCGCAGTGCTCGCGGGTGGTCTGCATGCCGGTCTCGCGTGGGGCGAGCTCCGGATCCGGCGCGACGCGACGTACACGGCAACGATGCAGCACCAGCGCGATCGCGATATCGCGACAGAGCTCGCGCAGTGGCAACGCGAGCAAGCCGCACGCGGCACCGCGATCGATGATGCGCAGCGCCGCGCCGAGGAAGTGCGGCTCGCCCAGAAGCACAAGACGTTTCCGTTCGTATGGCTGCTCGCGGTCGCGACGATCGCCTCGGTGATTGCCGGAGCCGTGCGCGCGCGCAAGGTGCCCGACGAGACGATCAGCAATCGTTTGCTCGCGATCACGGTCGCCGTGGCTCTCGGTGCGATCTGCGCCGTGATCCTGATCGACGTGCTCGTGGCCATGTAGACTGCAGGGGTGCAACGCGGTGTTGCGAATCTTCTCGGCGGCAGTCTCAAGCCGAACGATCCGCGGCGCTTCCTCATCGAGGCGATGGTCGGCGCGATGAGCGCGGACGGTCAGATCGACGAGACCGAGACGGCGATGATGGAGCACCAGATCGCGACGCATCCGTTGTTCCAGGGCATCGGCCCAGGAGCGGCACGGACGCTGATCGATCTCTCGAACGATGCGATGCAGTTTGCCGGCAGCGCGATCGCGCGTGCGCCTGCCATCGCGAAAGGCCTGCCCGCACGCATTCACCGGCTCGCCGCGTTCGGCATGGCCGCCGAGGTCGCCGCCGCCGATCAGCAGATCGTGCACGGCGAGCTGAAGTTCCTCGAGGCGCTGCGAATCGCCGTCCGCATCCCGCCGCACGAGGCCGAGAACATCATTCGGGCGGCGAAGAGCCGGCAGCTCACGCCGTATCTCGATGATCGCTACCTGCGCATCAAGTCGCTCATCCCGATCGCGGCCGAGGTCTTCGCGTTGCGCGCGCTCGCCCGTGCGAAGGCAAATGACGAGCAGCGGTTCAAG
This sequence comes from Kofleriaceae bacterium, assembly GCA_036274355.1. Lineage (GTDB taxonomy): Bacteria > Myxococcota_A > Polyangia > Haliangiales > Haliangiaceae > JABFXX01. The sequence continues at coordinate 12,493 of DASUFX010000636.1, forward strand.
GTCCGCGACTTCTTCGCCGCGATTCCCGATCTCGTCGCGCCCACCGACGAGCTCGACGCGATCCTCTATCGTGCGTTCCGTCGGCCACGCGCGCCCGACGCGCAGGTATTCGGCGAGCTCCAGTGGGTCGGACAATCGCTGCCCGATCCAGTCGATCGCTACTGGCTCGTCGTATACACGCTCGTCGCCGAAACTCCGTCGACGGTGCAGAGCTGGCGCGTGATCCCATTCATGGGCGTTCTCCAGGCAGCGTTTCAGATCGTCGACACGGATATGGAGCTCGCGGTGATCGACGCCTTGACTTTTCCCGCCACATTGCCTCGGCCGATCTGATCGCGATCCGCGCCGAGTTGATGAGCACGCGAGTGAATGTCAACCACGACGTGCGGCCGAGTTTTTCGCGCGCCAGTCTCGTGAATTGAGCCGGTTGTTTTTTCGACGACCCGTGCATAATCGAGCTTCGTCATGACGTCGGACACCATCGAGTTAGTTGAACGCGTTCGTCAGCGACTGGATCACCAGGAGAATCCCGTGCGCATCGCGGGCCCTGTTTCCGAGTCCGCGATCGCGGCCGCAGAAGAACAACTCGAGTGTCAGTTCCCGCCGTCGTATCGCGCGTTCCTACGCACGTGGGGCGGCATCTCGCTTCCCACGCATCTCGGTATCGTTCACGACTTCGTCGGCGTGGCACCGGGCGACGGTGATCGCGACGTAGTGGCCCGCACACTCCGTGCACGCGAGGAACGTAAGCTTGGCGAGAACCTCGTCGTGGTTGGTATGGGCGCCCAACATCAAGAGTGGTTTTGCCTGGACGTTTCGCGCCAACTCCCGAATGGCGAATACCCGGTGATGCTGTTCGACGCCCGCGATAACGCGCTCGACCAGCAGTTCTACGACGACTTCGGCCAGATGCTCGAAGAGGTGATGGGCTTCGTCGCCGACAGCCTAGATCAGCCTTTGGATTGAGCGGCCGGACTGCTATAGCTCCCGGCTAATGAGCAGACCGACCTGGGCTAGATGGGTCACCAGGGTGTCCCTGGTCCTCGGCCTCGTCGCGTTTGTCTTCACGCTCGACGACATCGGACCGACGACGTTCGCGCGCTACTTCAAGCTCATCGGCTGGTGGTGGTTCGCGGTCCTCGCGTTCGAAATCGCGATCACGACGCTCGATGCGGTCGCGATCCGCGCATTCGCTTCGCCGGAGCAAGCCCAGCTGCCGCTGCGCTCGGCGCTGCTCGCCCAGCTCGCGGGTCGCTCGGTCAACGCGGTCACGCCGACGGGCAGCCTCGGCGAGCCGGTCAAGATCTCGGTCCTCACCGACAACGTCTCCAACTCGCGCGCGGTCTCGACGATTCTGCTCTACAACGTCGTCGGCTTCACCGTCGAGCTGATGCAGGTCGCGATCGCGGCGCCGTTCATGGCGCTCCTTCTGCCGATGCCGCACAGCCTGCGCCTCGCGTTCATCGCGGTCGGCATCGTCTCCGGCCTCCTCGCTATCGGCATCTACGCGCTCGTTCATCGCGGCATGCTCGCCTCGGTCGCGCGCCTCGGCGTCAGGCTCCGCCTTCTCTCGCAAGCCCGGTTCGCGCGCTGGGAAGCCCAGCTCGCTTCCGTCGACGACAAGCTCCGCCTCGTCTCGGGCGCCCGCAAGCGCGATCGCATCGCCGGCGTCACCGCGGTCATCGTGTCGCGTGCGTGCTCGCTGCTCGAATCGCTCGTCCTGCTCCACGCGATCGGTCAATCGATGTCGGTCGGCTTCATCGCCGCCTACACCGTCGGTGGCTTCGCGATCTACATGCTGTCGTCGCTCGTCCCGATGGGCCTCGGTGTCGCCGAGGGTGGCTACTACTCGCTGTTCGCCGCGCTCCACTACAACAAGGCGTTTGGCGTGATGCTCGTGCTCGCGCGTCGCTGCGTGCTCCTCGCCTACGCGGCGATCGGCCTCGTGCTCGTCGCGACGACCGAGACCGTGCAACGTGCGAAAGAGCAGCTCCGCGTCCGGCGCGAATCCATGCAGACCATTCCGCTACCGGTCCGCCCGGCGTCGGTCTCCGTCGCCCCGCCGATCGCTGTCCCGCGCGAAGCCGATTAGCTCGCGAGTCGCCGGCGCATCGCCGACGCGAGTCGCTTGTACTGCGCGCCGAGCAGCGTGCGCAGATCCGCGTCGAGCAGCTCGTCGTCGGGCTGGCTCTCGCGCCACGTGATCACCTTGCCGCGCATCCGCTCGAGCTCGTGGCTCAGCTGCTCGAACGTCTTTACCGGCACGAAGCCGCGCGTCTCGTCGTCGAGATTCGCATGCTCGCGATGCTTCGCGACCGTGTCCTTGAACGAGGTATCCATCGCAACGGTCTGCGCGTGCACGAACGGCGGCCGCATCAGCGCCGATGCCTTCGGCGCCCGCGCCGTGATCGTCTGGCTCGCCAGCTCGTGCGACATCAGCACGAGCACGATCTCGCGCTTGCCGCGGACCTCGAACGGCGACATCCAGCCGAACGTGGTGCCGCGCGCGTCGACGAACCAGCGCATCGGCATGCCCTCGCGGACTTCGCTCTCCTCGAGGTAATCGCCGAGCATGGTGAAACCGGCCTTCTCGGCCTGCGCTGTCGCCGCGGACAGCTCGTCGGCAAGCTCGGGGCTGCCGACCGGCCGATACGTGACCGGCTTGAGCGCGTGTGCGCGCAGGTCGCGAATCTGCTGCGCGAGCACGGCGAGCTGCCGGCGCGCGCGCAGTACGTAGATCACGGCTATCGCGATCGCGACGAGCAACACGATTCTGCCGAGCACGACCAGACCTTAGTCGAGAGCGGACGGCAGTCAATGGCCAGCGGAGTTGCCGTCGTCCAACACACGGACGGCGCTGCGTTCGATCTCGTCGAATTCACACGCGGAGCGCTGCGGAACTGTCGTTGCTGTGGACCGCGGCATGAAAGGAGTACAGTCATGGAAGCGATGTCGAACCCAGAGACCCTCATGCGGAGCGAACCGTATCGTCCGCTCAAGCGCGTCGAATACGAACGACTCGCCGCGCTCGGCTTCTTCGACAACGAGAAGGTCGAGTTGCTGCTCGGCATGGTGGTTCCAATGACGCCGATCGATCCGGCGCATTCAGAGTCGACCGCCAGCCTAGCCGACGCGTTGCGGACTCGGCTTGGTGACCGGGCTCGAGTCCGCGAGCAGCATCCCCTGGCGGCTTCGGATATCTCGGAGCCGGAGCCAGACGTCGCCGTGGTGCCCACCCAGCAGTACTGGAACGAGCACCCGACGCGCGCGTTTCTGATCGTCGAGGTCGCCAATACATCCTTGCGCAAGGACAAGGGCCCCACGGCGCTTGTCTATGGGCTCGCCGATGTCGACGAATATTGGATCGTCAATCAGGTCGAGGCCGTCGTCGAGGTGTACCGCGACCGCCACAACGGCGAATGGCGCCAGCGCACGACGCATCGGCGCGGCGACACCATCGCGCTGGTCGCGTTTCCCGACGTGCAGATTGCGGTCAGCGAGATCCTGCCGCCGGTCGAGAAGCCGTAGCGGCTAGACCTTCGGGCCGCCGCCGCGAACTTCAGCCGAGGCCTGCGCCTCGTACTTCTTGAAGTTCTCCTTGAACAGCGACGCGACGCGCTTTGCTTTCTCGTCGTACGCGGCCTTGTCGGTCCACGTGTTGCGCGGCTGGAGCATCTCGGGCGGCACTTCGGGGCAGCTCGTCGGGACTTGGAGGCCGAAGATCGGATCCTCGACGGTCGGCGCGTTGTGCAGCGCGCCCGAGTGAATCGCGTCGATGATCGCGCGCGTGTACTTGAGCTTGATGCGCGAGCCCGTGCCGTACGGACCGCCGGTCCAGCCCGTGTTCACGAGCCAGGTCTGCGCGCCATGCTTGCGGAGCTTCTCGGCGAGCAGCTCGGCGTACTTCGTCGGGTGCCAGACGAGGAACGGACCGCCGAAGCAGGCAGAGAACGTCGGCTCGGGATCTTTGACGCCAACTTCGGTGCCGGCGACCTTCGCGGTGTAGCCCGAGATGTAGTGATACATCGCTTGGCCGGGCGTGAGCTTCGAGACAGGCGGCAGCACGCCGAACGCGTCGGCGGTCAGGAAGATGACGTTCTTCGGGTGGCCGGCGACGGCGGGGAGCTTCGCGTTGGGGATCGTGTCGAGGATGTAGCTGCCGCGCGTGTTCTCGGTGATCGAGGTGTCGTTGTAGTCGACGACGCGGTGGTACGGGTCGAACACGACGTTCTCGAGGACGGCGCCGAACTGGAGTGCGTTCCAGATGTCGGGCTCTTGCTCCTTGGAGAGCTTCACGACCTTCGCGTAACAGCCGCCTTCGATGTTGAAGACGCCGGCGTCGGTCCAGCAGTGCTCGTCGTCGCCGATGAGCAGGCGCTTCGGATCGGCCGAGAGCGTGGTCTTGCCGGTGCCCGAGAGGCCAAACAGGATCGACGTGTCGCTACCGTCGCGCGCCTGGGTGGCGGAGCAGTGCATCGACAGCACGCCCTGCTTCGGCATCAGGTAGTTCATGATCGTGAACACGCCCTTCTTCATCTCGCCGGCGTATTCCGAGCCGAGGATGACGAACTCGCGGCGGCTGAACGAGAGGTCGATCGAAGTCGTCGACGTCATGCCCGCCGTATGCCTGTTCGCGGGAAACCCACCGGCGTTGTAGATGACGTAGTCGGGCTCGCCGAACGTCGCCAGCTCGGCGTCGGTCGGCCGGATCAGCATGTTGTGCATGAACAGCGCGTGATAGGCGCGCGACGAGATCACGCGGATCTTGAGCTGGTACTTCGGGTCCCAACCGGCGTAGCCGTCGACGACGTAGAGGCGGTCGCGCGTGTTGAGGTAGTCGATGCCGCGCTCGCGGTTGATGAGGAACGACTGCGGGTCGAGCTTGATGTTGACAGTGCCCCACCAGATGTCGTCGCGAACTTCGGGCTCGTCGACCACGCGCTTGTCGGTCGGGCTGCGGCCCGTCTTCTTACCGGAGTACGCGATCATCGCGCCGGTGGAGGAGATTGCAGTTCCCTTCTCGAACTTCAGTGCCGCTTCGTAGAGGAAGGCCGGCGTTGCATTGCGGTGGATCTCAGAGACCGTGATGCCTTGCTTGTCGAGGGAGAACATGATGCGTTGCTTTATACAACACCTTCAGGGATTGGCGGCCCCCGGCGTCAACGTCGTGCATAGCTTCCAGTCGGCGTTGGCGTTGTCCGTATCCTTACCGTTGGGTGAGCGGCACAGCGCGCCGACCACGGTGTTGGTATCGACAATGGCATTGGACAGCACGGTCCCCTCCACCAACGAGACGGGGTTTGCGATCCCGGGCACTTCCGCCATCGTGATCGATCCCTCATAGGACAATGCGTCGATCAGCGTGTTGGTCGCGGTGTTAACGAGGGCGATTCCGTCGGGTGAACCGTTCTGCACCTGGTCGGTGGTCCAACCTGGATCGAGCTTTAGCGCCGGTGGCTGAACTGCAATGTTGGCGCCTGCGATCACCAGATAACCCAGCGCCGGAATCGATCCTGCGGGTGAGAGATCGATGGTCGAGGTGGCGGTCGGGTACGCCTGGTTGTTGGCGCCGTTGATGAGGACCAGTGCAACGTTGTTGAGACTAATTGCCGCAGGGGTCGGATTGTAGATCTCCACGTACTCGGCGTTGTCGGTGTTGACCTGGTCGTAGTCGATCTCGTTGAGGACGAGGTGGCTCGCGCCGGTCGACACCGTGATCATGGTGCTGCTCGACGATCCGCCGAGCGTCGCGGTGACCGTCGCGTTGGCGCCGCTCGCGTCGGTGTACGTGAACGTCGCGCTCAGCGTGTCGGCCGCGACGACGACGGCGGTCGCCGGGTTCAGCGTGCCCGCGGCCTGTGGATTGACGGCGAGCGCGACGGACGTGCCACCTGCTGCGGCGGGAATGTCGAGCGTCGCGGTGAGCGTGACCGCGCCGTTCGGTGCGACCGCTGCAGTCATCGGCGACAGGGTGACGGCGGTTGGCGTTTCGGCGGCGCCAAGCACGCGTACGTGCGCGGTCATCACGGTGCTGCCGAGCGTGGCGGTGAGCGTGACGTCGGTGTTGGGCGAGACGCCGTCGACGAGCACCGTCGCGGTCGTCATGCCGCTTAGCACCGTGACCTTACCGCCGGCGACGACGAGCGAGCCGGAGCTGCTCGCGATCGTGACGTCGGTGTTGCCTTGTGCGGGACCCGACAGCACGACCTCGAGCTCGCTGCCGGCCGGGAACGTCGGGACGCCCGTGGTGCCTACGCGCACGTAGCTGAGCGCGGGGCCAAACGTCGACAGCGTCGGCGGACCCTGCATCACGTCGGCGCCGCTGCGCGGCTCGAGCTTCGACGCCATCTGACGGAGCGCGAGGATGCCGACGACTTGCGTGACCGTCCCACCGACAGGAATCGGCGGCAGCGGATAGAGGAAGTCGTCGAGCACGAGGCTATCGGTTCCGGCCGTCAGCGTCATCTCGCCGAACATCGTGTCGACGGCCGAGACGCCCGCAGCGCCAACCTGGACGAGCAC
>DASUFX010000637.1:0-6369 GCA_036274355.1 Kofleriaceae bacterium
CAATCACTGCGTCCATGCGCGTTGTTCTCGCGTTCCTCTTCGCCGCGTGTGCGGATCCGACACCGCGCAAGGTTCAACTGATCGACGCCCCGCCGGCAGGGGAGGTCGAGCCGATCATCAGCGGCGAGCTCGCACAGGCGATCGCCGCAAACGATTCGTTGCTGGTCTACGTCGGCGCGAGCTGGTGCGAGCCATGCCGGCACTTTCACGAGGCCGCCGAGGCCGGGCAGCTCGACGACAAGCTTGGCGGCTTGCGCCTCCTCGTGTTCGACGCCGATCGCGACACCGACGCGCTCGAGAGCGCCGGTTACCACTCGAACTTGATCCCGCTGTTCGCGGTGCCGCGCATCGACGGGCGCGCGAGCGGTCATCAGATCGAAGGTGCGATCAAGAATCGCGACGCGGTCACGCAGCTCGTGCCCCGCATCAAGACGTTGCTCGCGCGCTAGCGGACCGCTTCGTCGAGCACCGCAAACGCGAGGTGCGTGACGCGGGCGAGATGATCGAACTGCACGTTCGCGTAGGTGTCGGTCGACTTGTGATAGTTCGGCGTGTGATCGCCGCCGACGAACTCTTCGCTGACGCCAGTCGCGGGGAGAGCGGCCTCGACGAACGCTTGGTGATCGCTGAGCTCGAACGTGACCGGCTGGATCGGCATGCCGGCGACCGCACCCTTCGCTTGATACATTGCCTCGACCGCGGGAGCCGGTGACCACAGCTCGACTGCGTGATCGCCGTCGCCGTCGAAGCTGACCATGTCGTAGATGTGCACGCTTGCGATGTCGCCAGCGGTGAGCGTCTTGACGTACTCGCGGCTGCCGATAAGCCCGAGCTCTTCTTGATCGAACAGCGCGAATGCGATCTTGTGCGTGCGCGGTACGTCGCGCAGGTAGCGGGCGAGCGATAGCACGATCGCGACGCCCGTCGCGTTGTCGGCGGCAGCTGGGCCAGCAGCCACGCCGTCGAAGTGCGCACCGATGATGATGAGCGAGCCCGGGCCGTCGAGCGTGCCGATGACGTTCGCGCCGACGTTGCTGCCCGAGGTGTAGTTCTGATGTTGCGACGGAATGTTCAGCGCAGCGAACGCCTCGTCGAGGAACTGCCGGGTCGCGTTGCGCTCGCCGACCGACTCGCGATGCGCGATCTTGACGCCGGGCGAGATGTCCTCGACGCCCGCGAGCACGCCGACAATGTGGCGTTGATAGCTGTCGAGCCAGTCGCACGTGCCAAGCGGCGTGCAGACCGGGGCGGCGTCGATCATCGGCGCCTTCGGCGCGTCGATCATCGGCTGCGTGTCATCGCCGCTCTGCGACATGCTGCTGCCATTACATGCAGCGAGCAGAGCGACCAGGCCGAGGCGACGCATGCGGGCAACCTACGTCAGGCGGCCCGCCTCCGGCGGAAAACCCGCTTACACACGTTCACCTTGGTGCGTATCGCTAGAAGCCCGCCGGCCCAAGAGCCGTTGGGATACAATGGTTCGTCCATGACGACCCGCTACACGGTGCTCGAGCGACTCGGTGGTGGTGGCCAAGCCGAGGTGTTTCGCGGCGTGTCGGAGTCGATCCAGGGCTTCAAGAAGCCGGTCGCGATCAAGCGCGTGCTGCCGCACCTGACGAGCAACCCGCAGTTCGTCGCGATGTTCCTCGATGAAGCGCGCCTATCGCTGTTCCTGCAGCACGCGAACGTCGTCCAGGTCTTCGACATCTCCAAGGCAGCCGATGGCACGTACTTCCTCGTCATGGAGTTCGTCGACGGCTGCGATCTGAAGGGGCTGATCCATCACCAGCGCACGGTCGACATCGGCCTGACGCTGTACATGATGATCGAAGCCGCCAAAGGCCTGCATTACGCGCACACGCTCGAGCATCCGCAGACCGGCAAGCCGCTCGGCATCGTCCACCGCGACGTGTCGCCACCGAACATCATGCTGTCGAAGAACGGCGAGGTGAAGGTCGTCGACTTCGGTCTCGCGAAGGCGGAGAGCCAGGTCGAGATCACGGACGAAGGCGTCGTGAAGGGCAAGTTCGCGTACCTGGCGCCCGAGGCCGCGTTCGGTAAGGAAGTCGATGCGCGCGCCGACGTCTTCGCGCTCGGCATCATCACCTGGGAGATGCTGACGGGGCGCCGCCTGTTCTACAACGACGACCCGCACAAGACGATCGAGCTCGTGCGAGCAGCTCGCGTTCCGTCGATCACCGCGCTCAATCCTAAGGTGGATCCCGAGCTCGATGCCATCGTGCGCAAGGCGCTCGCGCGCCATCCCGAGAATCGCACGGCCAGCGCAGCGGACTTTGCCGACGAGCTCGCCCAGCATCTGTTCGGTAACGAGATGAAGGTCACGTCTCGCAATGTCGCCGCGGCGGTGCAAGCGATTCGCGCAGCGAAGAAGCCATCGTCGGCGGCGAAGGCGCTGATCGATGCGTTGATCGCTGACGAAGTCGCGAAGATGACGTCGATCGTCGACACACAGGCTGCCGAGGATGCTCCGAAGCCGGCGGAGATCGTCGACACCGCCGACTGGGCGTCCGAGCTGATCGACAAGTAGCAGCACGTACGCGCGACGCTGACGCTGTGCATGTCGATTGCAACCTCTCCTCACCGAGGAGAAATCGTCATGGCTACTTCGTCGTCAATCGAGGGTCGCGGCCGCCACGAAAGCAGGTACTGGGGCTGGCCGATGGTGATCGGCATCTTGCTGATCATCGGCGGCCTGTTCGCGCTGTACGCGTCGGTACTCACGAGCTTCATCTCGGTCATCTATCTCGGCGTCATGCTGATGGTCGTCGGCGTGCTCGAGGTGATCTCCGGCTTCCGCATGCGTCACACGCAGCCGTTCCTCGTCTACCTGCTCGCGGGTCTGCTCGCGATCGTCGTCGGCTTCATGTTCCTCGACCAGCCGAAGGTCGGGGTCCTGGCGATGAGCCTGCTCATCTGCGGCTATCTGTTCGCGAGCGGTCTGTTCCGCGGCGTCGTCGCGATTGCTGAGCGCTACCCGCGCTGGGGCTGGGACCTCGCGTACGGCATCGTCGCGATCCTGCTTGGCATCTATCTGCTGAAGGAGTGGCCGATCGCGTCGTTCTGGTTGCTCGGTACCCTCGTCGCGATCGAGATCATCGCTCGCGGTGTCTCGCTGGTCGCTGCCTCGTGGGTGATCCGCGACATCCAGCACCACCGCCTGGCACACGGCTTCGCCTAGAGCGACGCCGGATACGTATCCTCGATCTCGAGGAGTCGGCCGGCCTTCGGATCGCACACCCACGCGTGGTTGCGATCGTCGGCCGTGACGCAGTGCGCGCCGAGTGCGGCCTCCGCGGTACCGAGTAGCGAGAACTTGCCGCCCGCGGCGACGCCGATGATCGAGAACGTCGCGGTCTTCGCGCTCGGCACGTAGAGGTGCGAGAGCTTCGGGTTGAAGTCGATGATATCGACGCCGGCGCCGACGACGATCACGTCGAGCTGCTTGCCGGAGCTCGCGTCGAGCGCGACCGCGCGACCTTCGCCGCAGCCGACAAACAAGATGTTATGCGCGCCGTCGAGCGCGATACCGCGCGAGCCGGTGCAGCCGTTTGGCCACGACGCGGTTTGCTTGCGCGTGGTGACATCGAGCACGACCGTCGTGCCTTTCCACAGGTGCGTGAACGCGCGCTTGCCGTCGATCACGAGCGATTCGGGTCCGCCTGTCACCGCGATGAACGCGGCGTGCTTCGGTGTCGTGCCCGTCAGCGTGAATACCTCGATGCGATACTCGTCGGGCTGGGTGACCCACAGCTCGTGCGTAGCCTCGACCCAGCGCACGTAGTCAGGCGAGCTCGCGAGCTTCGCCGAGCCGACGATCTTTGCGGTCTTCTCGTCGATCAGGACGACCTCGAGCTTCGTGCGATCGATCGCGTACAGATGGCCGGCACTCTCGTCTGCCGACGTCGAGCCATCCTCGTGCCCCGTCGTTCCGGTCGTCGCGCCGAAGCCGGCGATCGTCGTCAGTGCACGCGTGGCAGGATCGATCAGAGCGATCGTACCGGTGCCGCCCGCGGGCGCGACGACGCGACCGATGCCGCGCGCGAACCGCAGATCGTCGAAGCCGATGCCGTGCTCGCCGCCCGGAATGGCGACCGGGGTCGCAGTGGACGTGGCGGCGTCGGCCGACGCGGTGGCTACGGTCGGCGTTCCGGCCTCGGTGGCCGGTGGCGTGGTGGTGGCAGGCTCACTCGAGCGCGACGCGCCCTTGCACGAGGCGACCGCGCACAGCGCGAACAGGACGTTTCGCATGGCGCGTCGATAACACAGCTCAGGCGCGATGGCGCTGGAGCAGTGACGCGAGACCGGGCGTCACGAACAGCGTGACCGCAGTCGCGAAGGCGAGGCCGCCGATCACGGCGACGGCGAGCGGGCGCTGGAGCTCGGCGCCGGCACCGATGCCGAACGCGAGTGGTGCGAGGCCGGCGATCGTGGCAGCCGTCGTCATCAGGATCGGACGCAGACGGCGGCGCGTTGCGGCGACGAGTGCGGCATCGAAGGGCTGGCCGCTCGCGATCCCGCGTTGTGCGTGCTCGAGGAGCAAGATGCCGTTCTTGACGACAAGACCGACGAGCAAAATGAGCCCGGTCATCGACGAGATGTCGAGCGGTAAGCCGGTGACTGCCAGCACGAGCAGGCCACCGACGGTCGAGAGCGGCGCACCGACAAGTACGACGAGTGCGAAGCGGAGCGAGTGGAGCTGGAGCACCAGCACGAACAGCACGAGGAGGGTGGCGGTGAGCGCGATGACGTAGAGCTCGCGGCGCGCGGCCCGTGCGGTTTCGGCTTGGCCGCCGATCGCGATCTGCACACCGGGCGGTGGTTGGACGTCGTGGAGCGCGGCGACGACTGCTTGCTCGGCGCCGCCGAGGTCACCGTCTTTTGCGGCAGCGGTCATCACGACGGCCGCACGCAGACCGTCACGTTTGAGGACCGCAGGCGCGAGCGGACGATCGAACGTGATCACTTCGCCCAGCGCTAGCGATTGCGGGCCGTACGCGATCGACGAACGCGCGAGTGCCGTTGGGTCGTTGCGGATCGCGTCGGGGTAACGCAGGCGGACGCCGATCGCGCGCTCGGGACGCAGCACTTCGCCGACGACGCGGCCCTCGAGTGCGATCGTCAGATCGGTGCCGATCGTGGCAGCGTCGAGGTTCAAGCGCGCGATCTGGCCGAGCTCGAGCTGGCCGCGCAGGATCGGCGCGTAGCCCTCGCGGCCATCGAAGAAGTCTTCGAGCTCGTCGAGCTTGGCGAGGCGCTCGCCGGCTTGCTCCGCGTAGCTTTCGAGCTGACGCGGATCGTTGCCGAGGATGCGAACCTCGATCGGCGCAGGATTGCCTGCCAGGTCGGCGAGCACGTCTTGCAGGACCTGGATGTACTCGAAACGCGATTCCGGAACGCGGTCGTGCAGCTTGTCGCGCACATGGTCGATCACGTCGTCGATCGGTGGCCGATCGCCGGGCGGCACGAGACGCACCATGATGTCACCCGTGTTCTGCAACGTCGCGGTCGCCGGGCCGAGCTCGGTGCCATTGCGGCGCGCGAACGACGAGACCTCCTTGGTCTCGCGCAACACATCGTCGATCGCCGCGGTGATGCGTGCCGATTCTTCGAGCGAGGTGCCGGGTGGGAGCGCAAAGTCGATGACGAATGCGCCCTCGTCCATGTGCGGCAAGAAGCCGGTCGGGGTGATGCGGGTCGCACCAAAGCCGGCGCCGATCAAAAACACGATCACGAGCACCGCGACGAGGCGATGGCGCAGCAGCCACGCGATGGTGCGCGAAATGCGATCCGGCTTGTCGTCGCGTTCGACACGCTTGCGAGCGTGTAGGCGGTGCGCGAGCACCGGGATCAGCGTGAGTGCCATCAGCATCGACAGCAGGACTGCGATCGCGAGCGTGAGTGCGAGCGCACCGAGGAAGCTGCCGGTGGTGCCGCTGAGCAGCGCGAGCGGCGCGAACACGACGACGGTCGTGAGCGTGGTGCCGATGACGGGGCCGAGCATGTCCGAGGTGCCGAGCTCGGCGGCTTCTGCGGGCGTGTGGCCTTCTTCGAGTCGGCGCACGATGCCTTCGGTAACAACGATCGCGTCGTCGACGACGAGGCCGATCGAGATCGCGAGGCCGCCGAGTGACATGAGATTGAGCGTCATCCCGAATGCCCGCATGACGGCGAACGTGCCGAGCAACGTGATCGGCACCGGCAGCGCCGCGATGAGGCCGGCGCGCCAGTCGCGCAGCGAGATCGCGATCACGATCAGCGACAGCAGGATGCCGATCAAGATCGCGTCACGCACGCTTGCGAGTGATTCGTCGACGAGAGTTGCCTGATCATAGACCGGCTCGATGTCGA
>DASUFX010000638.1:0-16127 GCA_036274355.1 Kofleriaceae bacterium
GACGACGCCGGTATCGCTGGGGCCGTGCTCGCCGAAGCCAAACCGGCCGCAGCTAGCGAGCAGCAGGATGACGACAGCCCGCACACTCGTAGTGTCGCGCTAGAGCTTCGCGAAGTACACAACTGCGACGGCGAGCGCGACCGTAATCGCGACCCAGCGCAGTAACGCCTCGGGAATTCGGGTGACGAACCTGCCGCCGACCAGACCGCCGATGAGTGACGTGACCGCAATGATTGCGGCGACCGACCACTCGACCTTGCCGACGAACAGGAACACGACCGCGGCGCACGTGTTGATGATGAGCGACAACAGTTGCTTGAGCGCGTTCGCGCGTAGCAGCGTGTCATCGACCACCACCGCGAGGATGGCGAGAATGATCACGCCCATACCGGCGCCGAAGTACGCGCCGTAGATCGCGGACAGCGCGACCGGCAGGATCGCGAACGCCATCGAGTGACCGCCACGCGTGTGCTGCGCGAGGTAGCGGCGCAGCTTGCCCTGCGCGGCGAGCAGGCCTGCGGCGAACACCAGTAGGAACGGCACGATCGTCTGGAACGATTTCTCGGTCGTCTGCAGCAGAATCCACGCGCCTGCGAGGCTGCCGACCAGACTGAGCGGCACGAGGCGAACCGCGCGGCTCCCCTGCCCTGCGAGATCGCGACGCTGCGCGATCACGGCGCCGAAGTACCCCGGGCACATCGCGACCGTGTTCGTCATGCTCGCGGTCACCGCCGGCAAGCCCGACGCGAGCAGCACCGGAAACGTGATGAGGCTACCGCCACCCGCGATCGCGTTGACCGCGCCTGCCGCAAAGGCAGCGGCGCCGATCAAGACCGCGTGGGTGACATCCACCCAACAACACTACTTCGTCGGCTGCTGGACGTCGACGAGCTGCGGCGCGGGATGAGGATCGACGTCGATCTCCTGGCCGAGCGTGGGGCGGCGGGGCGGCAGCACGGGGTCGATCGAGACCGCGCGGCCAAAGCGTGCCGATTGCTGGATCGCCTGGAGGATGCGCACGTCCGCGAGACCCTCCCAACCGCTGGGCTCTGGGTCGACGTTGTCGCGCACGCAGCGCACGAAGTATTCGATCTCCCCAGCGATCTGATCGCGCTTCTCGAATGTCCGCGTCTTGATGCCGTGGCGGCCCTCGACGCGCATCGTCATCTCTAGTGCGTACTCGTATGCGTTGTCGAGCGTCAGCACTCCATCGGTACCGATCAGCTCGTAGTGCGCGCGATCGTGAGCGCTGTAGCTGCACGTGAACTGTGCGACGCGTTCCTGAGGAAATCGCATCGTCACGGCAAACGCCTCTTCGACCGCAGCGAAGCGATGGTCGCGACCCACGAGCTTGAGCCCGATCACCTCCAGGGGTTCTGCACGGAACAGATAGCGCGCCGCGTTCACGCAGTAGGTACCGATGTCGTACAGCGGGCCCGCGCCCCGCCGCGCTTGCACGCGCGTGTTGCCCTCGCGCACCTGCATCGAGAACGTCGAGCTGAACACGCGCGGATCACCGATCTCGCCACCGCGCGCAAGCTCGATCGCGACGAGGTTCGCAGCCTGGAAGTGCAGCCGATAGGCGATCATCAACTTCACGTGGCGCTGCTCGCAGGCGCGGATCATCTGCATGCACTCGGCTTCGGTCGGTGCCATCGGCTTCTCGCAGAGCACGTGCACGCCGTGGCGGGCAGCGATCAGCGCCATCTCTGCGTGCATGTCGTTTGGCACCACGATGTACACGGCATCGACCTTGCCGCTCGCGAGTAGCTGGTCGAGATCGTCGTAGTGAACGAGCGTGCGCACGCCGTATCTCTCGCCGAGCTCGTGCAGCTTGTGATCGGATCCCGAGACCAGCGCAGTGAGCTCGACATCGTCGAGCTGTTCGATCGCGGGGAGCACCGCCGCCTGCGCGAAATGCCCTTGCCCGATCACTGCCATTCTCAGCCTTGCGCGACTCATATCCGTCGAAAACAGCAATCCGCGTTCCGCGTATGCGCTACGTACGGCTCGACCCTTGCAGCCTCACTGGGCCCATGAAGCCTTGTGAAACCTGCGGAAACGTCTACGACAAGGCGTTCGAAGTGAAGATCGGTGGCACTACTCACACCTTCGATTCGTTCGCCTGCGCGATCCATATGCTCGCGCCACGTTGCGGGCATTGCCAGACACCGATCATCGGTCACGGCATGGAAGCGCGCGGACAGTATTATTGCTGTGCATCGTGCGCACGCGTGGCCGGGATCGATGAGCTAACCGATCGCGCTCCGGATCGCGGTCAGGCTGCGCCGTAGTAGCACGCACGTTCTCGTCACGCCGTGCGCATGCGCGCGCGCGACTCTCACGTCACGTCCGTCACGTCCAGTATGGCGTCGCGCCCCACTGGCGATATACGCCGGTTGCGTACTCGAGATCGTTGAGATCTGGCCAATGCTCCTTGTCGAAGCCTGGCATGCGGTCGAGCGCTTCCTTCGTGACGTTGCAGACGAAGCGCTTGTGGGCCTCATCAACCGTCAGCGCGCTCCACGGTAGCGCGAACAGTTTTCTGCGGAAGCCCAAGAAACCGCCGAACGAGAGCACTGCGTAAGCTACGCGACCCGTCGTTACATCAACCATGAGCTCGTCGATCTTGCCGATGTATTCGCCGTTCAGGTTCACGACTCTGTCGTGGATCAGAGTGGTTGCTCCTAGAGTCCGTCGAAACTTCTGCATAGTCACGTATGGCAGCAATGCGTGTTCCATACGAATTCCTCGACGGGCACATGGTTCGCATACAGGGCGCGCCTAGGAGGAACTCATGGCCCGAGGCAGCAAGAAGAGCTACACGAGCAAGCAAAAGCGACAAGCGCATCACATCGAGGAGAGCGCGAAGAAGCGCGGCTATTCGTCGAAACGCGCGGCTCAGATCGGCTACGCCACTGTCAACAAGCAGGACAAGGGCGGCAAGAAGAGCGGCAGCGGGCGCGGCAAGACGCGTAGTACGGCATCGAGTCGCAAGGGTGGTCGCAAAGGCGGCCGCTCGCGCAAGAGCCGTTAGCTAACGGCGCCAGCGGGGCGCGACGAGCCGGCGCTTGCCGTCGCTCGCGAGCGTAACGTCGGGCTCGTCGAGCTCGTCGCGATCCCAGAGCTTGCACGTGACCTGCTTGTGCTGCTGGTCGAGTGCTTCGCAGTAGTTCGTGAACTCGCAGCGACGAATCTCGCCACCCCGGCCGGTGCGAATCTTCGCGAACCAGTCCGGATCGGCGAGCGTCTGCCGCGCGGACGCGATGAAGTCGGCGTCGCCGCGCTCGAGCACCGCCTCGGCTTCGGTGAAGTCACAGATGCCACCGGCGGTGACGACCGGCGTCGTGAAACCGGCGTCGCGCACGGCATGGCGGATCGTCGCCGCGAGCGACACGTTGCGCAGAAACGGTCCCTTCGCGTCCGAGTAGATCGTCGGCATGCACTCGTAGCCGGACTTGCCGGTGTACGGATAGACCGCCCAGCCGACCTTCGGCAGCTTCGCGTCTTCGAACTTGCCGCCCTTCGAGATCGAGAGGAAGTCGAGACCTGCGCGCGCGAGCTCGACGCCGAACCACGCCGCGTCGTCGACGCGATTGCCGCCTTCGATCACGTCGTCGCCCAAGTAGCGGCACCCGACGACGGCGCGACCTGCGATCTTCGCGCGCACCGCGGCAATGACCTCGCGCGGCAGCCGTACGCGATTCTCGCGCGGTCCGCCGTAGCCGTCCTCGCGCGTGTTCAGCGCCGACAGGAACGACGCCATCGTGTACGCGTGAGCGAAATGCAGCTCGACACCGTCGAAGCCAGCTTCGAGTGCGCGGCCTGCGGCATCGGCAAACATCGTCGGCAGCACCTGCGGCAGCTCCGCGATGTGCGGGATGTGCATGTCGGTGACGCGCTCGCGGAACCCGCGCTCGAGATCTTCGACCTCGCGTGCCGTGAGCACCGTCGGCAGCTCGCTGTCTTTCAGCGCCGCGAGCTTGCCGCGCAGCTCGGCGTCGCTGCAGGTGAGCGCTGCGGCATCGCCGCGTGCGGCGAGCGCCTCGCGATGCCGTGACGTGAGCGCGAGGAACCGATCGAAGTACTTGTCGCGCGGCGGGCGCCGGCGAATCGACAAGAAGTCGATCAGCTGGATGAACAGCAGCGTCTCGCCACCGGATGCTTCTTTGACGGCGGCGACGAGATCGCGCAGGCCCGGAATGAAGCGATCGGCGCCGATGCGCAGCAGCGGGCCCGACGGGATCTCGCGGATACCGGTCGCCTCGACGACGATCACCCCCGGCCTGCCCTCGGCGAATCGGCGGTACCAGTCGATGACGTCGGGGGTGACGATGCCCTCTTCGGTCGAGCGCCACGGCACCATCGCGGGTACCCAGGTGCGTTGCTTCGCGGTCCGCGGCCCGATCGCGAGCGGCTGAAACATCCGCGCTTGCGCGGCCATCTCGGCGGTCGGCCACGACGTGCCCGGAAGCTCGTGCTTAATACGCTCCGGTGGCTGCCACATGGCCGCCGATTCGTACCACACTTGCGACGTGGAGCCGTTCGAGCCTCACCTCGGTTTGCTGACGGCACTCGCCGTCGGCTTGCTGATCGGGCTCGAACGCGAGCAGGCGAAGGCAGATGCCGAGGCCGCCGCGGACCCGGCGAAGGGCAAAACGCTCGGCGGCTTCAGAACCTATCCGATCATCGCGCTGACCGGCGCGGTCGCGACCATGCTCGAGGGCGCGTCGATGTGGCTGCCACTCGTCGCACTCGGCGGTCTGGTCGCGCTACTCGCGATCTCGTACGCCGGAGATGTTCGCAGGGACGCCGACCACGGCATGACCACGGAAGCCTCGGCGGTCGTGACGTATCTGATCGGTGCGCTCGCAACAAGCCGCGGTGTGGTCGAGCCGATGGCGACACGGCTGCTGCTCGTCGTCGCGCTCGGCGTCACGATCACGTTGCTCCTGTCCGCGAAGAAATGGCTGCACACGTTCGCGACAAGGGTCTCGCGCGAGGACCTGTTCTCGACACTCAAGTTTCTCATCGTGGCCGCGATCGTGTTGCCGCTGTTGCCGCGTGCGGACATGGGACCGCTCGACGCGATCAATCCGTTCTCGGTCGGCCTGATGGTTGTCTTGATCGCCGGTCTGTCGTTCCTCGGCTATGTCGCGATGAAGCTGTACGGCGAACGCTGGGGCGTGTTGCTCAGCGCAGCGATCGGCGGCCTGGTGTCGTCGACGGCGGTCACGATCGCGTTCGCGAATCGCACGAAGGAAGATCCCGGGCTCGCGCCGGTTGCGGCGACAGCGATCGCGATCGCGTCGACGATCATGGTCGCGCGTGTCGCCGTGCTCGTCGGTATCGTCAAGCCGGAGCTCCTACCTGAGCTGTGGCTGCCGCTTGCGGGTGCTGCCGCCGGCGCGATTCTCGGCGGTCTCGTCGGTTATCACGGCACGAAGAAGCAGCGCGGCGAGGAGATGAAGATCAAGAACCCGTTCGAGCTCGGCAGCGCAGTGCGCTTCGGCATCGTGTTCGCCGTGATCCTGCTCGCGGTGAAAGCGGCGCGCTACTACCTCGGTGACCGGGGCTTGTTCATCGCGGCCGGCATCGGCGGCCTCACCGATGTCGATGCGGTCTCGCTATCGACGGCGAAGCAAGCAGCGCCGCAGGACGCCGCAGCGGTCGTCGCGATCATGATCGCCGTTGCATCGAACACGATCGTGAAGTCATCGCTCGCACTCGGCATCGGCGGCCGCCGGCTCGGCAAGCGTGCGTTCTTGATCGGCGGCCTGATGGTCGTCGGTGCCGCGCTCGGTCTGATTCCGGTCGTGGTCTAGCTGACGAAGCTGATCTGCCACTCGCGCACATCACCGTCGACGGTGATGTCGACGACATCACCAACGCGGCGACCGAGCACTGCTTTGCCGATCGGCGAGGCCGGCGTGACGACCGAGAGTACGCCGTCGCCGCCGGGGCCGCTCAACGTCATGCCTGCACCGACGGGTGAGAGAAAGAATGTCCGGCCTTCGCCGGTATCCTCGTCCTCGATCTCGACGATCGCGCCGACGCCGATCGTCGCCATCTTGCCCGGCTTGAAGCGCGCGAGCGCGTCGACATCGGCCAGCGCCTGCTGGGCGCGGCGTTGCTGGGCGGCGCCGAGTGTCTGCAGTTGATGCGCGGCGCGTGCATCCTCGCGCTTCTCGTCGGGCGTCGCGCCTTCGCGCGCCTCTTGTGCCGCGGCATCGCGCGCCGACAGCGCTGAGCGGGCCGAGCTCTCGAGTTGCTTGACCAGCTGGGCGATCAGCTGTTGCTTGTCCATCCCGAAAGTGTCGCCGCCTCATGCGCGGTGGACAAATTTTCAGGACTCGCCGCCGGATTGCGGCACCGTCGACGCGATCGCTGCACCGCCGAGCAGCCAGCCGAGACCGCAGATGACGGCGAACCAGCTCGCGCCGAAGATACCGCCGAGGGTCGCAACGACACCGCCGGCGAGCATCAGCTTTGCGAACCGGCTCCGCTTCGCGTCGTCGCGAGAGATCAGCTCGACCTGAGGCCGGCTCTCGGGGCGCCGTGACTCGCGCTCGGCGAGCTTGGCGCGCAACTCCGCGTTCTCTTGCTCGAGAGCGGCGATGCGCGCAGCGGCGTCCTCGTTGTCTGCCACGCGATCGAGTGTACGATGCGCGCATGTTGAAGGTCGGCGATCCGATGCCCGATGTCACGTTGGTTGGCGAGACCGGTCCCGTCCAGCTTCGTTCGTTCATCGGCAAGCCCGCCGTCGTCTACTTCTATCCGAAGGACGAGACGTATGGCTGCACGAAGGAAGCGTGCAGCTTTCGCGATTCGTACGAGGACTTCGTCGGTGCAGGCGCCCAGGTGATCGGCGTGTCGCGCGACGACGCCGCATCGCACGCGAGCTTCAAGCAACACCATCGGCTGCCGTTCACGCTGCTCAGCGATCCGGGCGGCCAGCTCGCGAAAGCGTGGGGCGTGAAGGGCGGGCTCGGCTTGCCGGGCCGCGTGACGTTCGTGTTCGACAAGGACGGCGTGTGCCGGCACCGCTTCGATTCGCAGATTCGCTTCGGCAAGCACGTCGACGAGGCCCTTGAAGTCGTCAAGCAACTCGCCGCCGCTTAGCGCATCGCCGCCTGCCGCGTCGCCGCCGCATGGCGCGTCGCTCGCGCGGGTGCTCGGCTTGCCGGGCGCGGTGCTGATGGGCCTCGGCTCGATCGTGGGGACGGGGATCTTCGTCAGCATCGGGACCGCCGCCGGCGTCGCCGGCTCGGCCGTGCTCGTCGCGGTCGGGCTCGCCGCGATCGTCGCGACGTGTAACGGCCTATCGAGCGCGCAGCTCGCGGCCGCGCATCCAGTGAGTGGCGGCGTCTACGAGCAGGCCTATCGCTACGCGACGCCAACCCTCGGCCGCATCGCGGGCTTTGCGTTCGTGTCCGCGAAGACCGCATCGGCGGCAACCGCCGCGCTTGGTTGTGCGGGCTACGCGCTCGCGCTGGCGAGCAGTGGCGATCGCACGGTGCAGATCGTCGTCGCTGCGATGGTGGTGGTCGTGCTGACCATCTTCGTCGCCGGGGGCATGCAGCGATCGAGTCGCCTGAACGCCGTCGTCGTCGCGCTCACGCTCGTCTCGTTGCTGGTGTTCGTAGTCGCCGGTTTGCCGCACGTCGATGTCGCGAGACTGAACCCGACCGGCTATGCGCCCTCGGCACGCGCTCCCGGCGCAGACGATATGCAACTTGGCTCGCTGGTCCGCGATATCGCGCATGCGACCGCGCTGATGTTCGTCGCGTACACCGGTTATGGCCGGATCGCGACACTGGGCGAAGAAGTACGCGAGCCCGCGCGCACGATCCCACGCGCGATCATCGTCACGCTCGTCGTCGCGCTCTTGCTCTATCTCGCCGTGACCACGGTCGCAATCGGATCGGTTGGCGCCGACGGCCTCGCCGCCGCGACTCGCGCCGGCAGTGCGCCGCTCGAGACGATCGCGGCGGGCTTCGGCGAACCAATTCGCTACATCGTCGCCGCCGGCGCGATCACCGCGATGCTCGGCGTGCTGCTCAACTTGCTGCTCGGCATTTCGCGCGTCGTGCTCGCGATGGCACGGCGCCGCGACCTCCCGCACGGGCTTGCCACCGTTCACGGCTCGTCGCCACGCCGCGCGGTGATCGTCACGGGTGTCGCGATCGCCGCGCTCGCGCTGATCGGCAGCGTGAAGACGACGTGGTCGGTGAGCGCGTTCTTCGTGCTCGTCTACTACGGGATCGCGAACTACTGCGCGCTACGCCAGCCAGCGAGCGAACGCCGGTTTACGCGCGCGGTGCCCGTGCTCGGGCTCGTATCGTGCCTCGCACTCGCAGTGTGGCTCGTGATCGATGTGCTCAGCCCATGACCGACGTGCTCAGCCCTTGAGCGCGGACACGACCTTCTCGATCGCATCCTTGCTGTCGCCAAACAGCATCTTCGTGCCCGGCTTGTAGAACAGCGGGTTGTCGATGCCTGCGTAGCCTGCCGCGCGCGAGCGCTTGTTGACGACGACGAGCTTTGCTTTCCACACCTGGAGCACGGGCATGCCGGCAATCGGGCTCGTCGGATCTTCCTCGGCGGCCGGGTTGACGATGTCGTTCGCGCCGATCACGATCGCGACATCCGTCTGCGGAAAGTCGTGATTGATCTCGTCCATCTCGAGCACGATGTCGTACGGCACGTTCGCTTCGGCGAGCAGCACGTTCATGTGGCCGGGCAGACGACCGGCGACGGGATGGATCGCGAAGCGGACGTTGACGCCGTCCTTGCGGAGGACGTCCGTCATCTCGCGCACCGCGTGCTGAGCGCGCGCGGCGGCCATGCCGAAGCCCGGCACGATGATGACGTTCTTGCTGCCCTTTAGCGTCGCGGCGAGCGTCGGTGCGTCGATCTCCTGTACCTCGCCGGCGGGTTGCGCAGGACCCTTCGCCGCCGCCTTCGGTGGCGCAGCGCCAAAACCGCCGAAGATGACGTTCCAGATCGAACGGTTCATCGCACGGCACATGATGTAGGAGAGGATCGCGCCGCTCGAACCGACGAGCGCGCCGGTGATGATGAGCAGGTCGTTGTGGAGCATGAAGCCGGCGGCGGCAGCGGTCCATCCCGAGTAGCTGTTGAGCATCGAGACGACGACTGGCATGTCGGCACCGCCGATCGCGGCGACGAGGTGCATGCCGAGCACACCGGCGAGGCCGCTCGCGACGAGCAACTTCCAGGTCTCCGACTTTTCGCCGTAGAGCGCGCCGAGCGTGACGATGCCGATCAGCAGGGCGAGGTTCGCGAAGTGACGTGCCGGCAGCAGCAATGGCTTGCCCGACACGGAGCCCCGCAGCTTCAAGAACGCGAGGACCGAGCCCGTCGTCGTGATCGCGCCGATGATGACGTCGACGTAGATCTCGACCTTCTCGGCCATCGGCAAGAACGTGCCGAGATGGAGCTGGAGCGAGAATCCGACGAGCACCGCGGCGAGGCCGACGAAGCTGTGGAGCAACGCGACCATCTCCGGCATCTGCGTCATGCCGACGCGCAACGCCATCGTCGCGCCGATCACGATCGCAATGACGATCGAGCCGAGCAGCAGCGGATGGAAGTTCGCGCCGCGGAACGACAGTGTCGCGCCGATCGCGATCGCCATACCGACGATGCCGTACACGTTGCCGCGCCTCGCGGTCTCTTGGCTCGACAACCCGCGCAACGCGAGGATGAACAGCACGGCCGCGACGAGATACGCGACCGTCGCCAGCGCGTACCACTGCGGAATCTTGTTGTACATGTCCACGGCTATTTCCTGAACATCGCGAGCATGCGCCGCGTAACGATGAAACCGCCGGCGATATTGATGGTCGCGAACAACGTCGCGATCACGGCAACGATCACCGAGCTCGTGAGCTTGCCACTACCGGCGAGCAAGCCACCGACGACGATGATGCCGCTGATCGCGTTCGTCACGCTCATCAGAGGCGTATGCAGCGCGGGCGTGACGTTCCAGACGACCTGGAAGCCGATGAACACGGCCATCACGAACACGGTGAAGCGCTGGATCAGCTCGGTGGTCTCCGCCGAGCCCATCGCATCGGGCTTCGCGAAGCGCAGCGACAGCCAGGCGATCGCGGCCAGGATGCCGATCAGGCTCATGATGATGCCGCCGGCACGCGTTGGCGGGCTCGTCGCTGCGCCGTGACCGTGCACACCCGACGGCTTCGGCGGATGCGACACGGCTGGCTTCGCTTCTGGCTTCGGCGGCTCTGGCTTCGGCGGCGGCGCGACCGGCGCTTCGGCCTTCTTCATCGGCGGCGCGGGCCAGCGCTTCTCGCCGTTCTCGAGCACGAGCGCCGGGCGAACCGCGTCGTTCTCGTGATCGATCTTGTACTTCGCGGCACCGCCCATCTCGTCGAGGAAGTGCCAGAGGTTCATGCCGTACAGGTCGCTCGCGATGTGCGCCATGCGGCTCGGCAGATCGGTGTAGCCGATGATGGTGACGCCGTTCTGATCGATCGCTTCGCCCGGCTTCGTGTACTCGCAGTTGCCGCCTTGTTCGGCGGCGAGATCGACGACGACCGAGCCCGGCTTCATCATGTCGACCATGTCTTTGAGCCACAGCTTCGGCGCCGGCTTGCCGGGAATCAGCGCCGTCGTGATCACGACATCGACGTCCTTCGCCTGCTCGCGGAACAGCGCGTACTCCGCGTCGATGAACTCCTTGCTCATCTCCTTCGCGTAGCCGCCCTGGCCTTCGCCCGCTTCCTTGATCTTCACGGTCAAGAACTCGGCGCCCATCGACTTCACTTGCTCTTCGGCGGCGGCGCGCACGTCGAACGCACGCACGATCGCGCCGAGGCCCTTCGCAGCGCCAAGTGCGGCGAGGCCGGCAACGCCCGCGCCGATCACGAGCACCTTGCCTGGCGGCACCTTGCCAGCGGCGGTGAACTGACCGGTGAAGAAGCTGCCGAACCGGTTCGCAGCCTCGATGACCGCGCGATAACCGGAGATGTTCTGCATCGACGACAGCGCGTCCATCTTCTGGGCGCGGCTGATGCGCGGAACCTGATCCATCGCGAGGACGGTCAGCTTCTTCGCGGCGAGCTTGGCGACGAGCGCTTCGCTCTGCGCCGGATAGATGAACGAGATCAGGGTGCCGCCGTCGCGCAGCTGATCGACTTCGTTCAGCTCGGGCGGCCGCACCTTGAGCACGATGTCGGCGCGCCATGCGGTGAGGCGATCGACCATCGTCGCGCCTGCCATCTCGTACAGCGAGTCCGGGTAACTCGCCGTTGCACCCGCACCACGCTCGACCTCGACCTGCCAGCCGGCCTTCACCCACTTGCCAACGACATTCGGCGACGCGGCGACACGGCGTTCGAGTGGCCGCGTCTCCTTAACAATGCCTAACTTCATGGCCAGGCCGGACCATGCCAAACCAATCGCAATCGCGAAAGGGCTGCGTTACACAAAGGTCGCGTGATCGAAGTAGCCGGCCTGACCGTGCACCAGGACGTGGTCGAGCACCCGCTGCTTGGCGACGCTCACATCATCGAGCACGCGGGTGAGCCGATCACCGCGATGTCGGCGATCGACTGGGATCGACCGACGCGGATTCCGACGGTCGCTGAACCGCGTGCGCTCCCGCGTGGCACGGGAAGCATGCTCATCAACGAAATCGCATCACGCGCGCAACGAGCTGGCGTCCAGGCGCTGCGCTACGCCGGGCCCTACCCGACACCCGCACTGTTCAACACGCTGAAGCGGTCCTTTCGAACGACCGCAACGGAGTCGATCTTCTCGTCGGACGTCCTCGGCCGCGCGATGCGCCTCGCACGTGACGAAGTGCCGGTTGATTTCGTACCGGCTCCGTTCACGCGTCAGCCGATGCCCTACGGCTCGATCGACGTGCGCGACGGAATCGAGCGCGCGGTGATCAACGGCATCTTGTTCGATCAGGAACCGACGGTCGGCTCCCTCGCACGCCTCGTCGGGATCGAAGCGCCGATCGGGTCGACGGCGAGCGGTGCTGCCGCGGTGCTCGCGTTCGACACCGTCGTGTGGACACATGTTGCCGAGCTCGCAACCGACGGCAGCCTCGTCGGCGACGTGCGCCCAATCCCGGCGCTCGACAGCAACGTGATCGGCAAGCAGTTTCCCGCCGAGCTCAAGCAGATTTTCTCGGAAT
This sequence comes from Kofleriaceae bacterium, assembly GCA_036274355.1. Lineage (GTDB taxonomy): Bacteria > Myxococcota_A > Polyangia > Haliangiales > Haliangiaceae > JABFXX01. The sequence continues at coordinate 12,194 of DASUFX010000638.1, forward strand.
TCGTCGCGAGCTCCGACGCCATCCCCGGCCCGCTGTGCCGCGACACCGAGCGTGTGCTGAGCGAACGGCTGATCACGTGGCGCGACCTCGGCTGGCGTGCTGCTGCGCGCGAAGGCGATGGCTTCGCACTGCACGTCGGGTGGTGGACGCATCTGGTCCCGCGCGGATTCGAGACGCTCGTCCGCGCGCTCGCCGACGCCATTGCACCGGTCGCGGTGCAGCTCATCCTCGACGAGGTCACGCGCTGATTTCGGACAGCGCAACAACGGCCCGCTACTCGCTGCTCGGGTGGACGCCGACGATGATCTTGATGATCGCGCCATCGTCGCCGCCCCACGACGGTCCGGCGCCGACGTTCAGATCGAGCCAGCGTCCAGCGTAGTCGACGGCAGCAAGGAGCGTTCCTACGTGCTCGCTGCCGAGATCATCGATCGGCCCGAACGCGCCGTACGCTTCAACGCCGAGGCTCCAGCGCGGTGACAGGCGCCCGGCGAGCTTCACAGCGGGCTCGAGCTGGGGATGACCGGCAAGCTCGCCACGCAGATCGATCGCGAGGATCGGGTTGATCGATGCGTAGAAGTCCGTCGTCGTCAGATCGGCGATCGGCCGGACCTCACTGCCCCAGACGTCGGGCTCGAACTGTTCAGGCACCGCTGAAACCTCGGTGTTGACCGCGAGACCGATGCGGTCGTGCCACAGGCGTCGCGGCATTCTCGCTTTCACGCGCAATTTGCCGCCGCCGAACGCGACGTCGCCGTCGGTGAGTGCTGTTTGCAGATAGCCGCCGACCTCGAGCCATTCGAGCACGCCGTAGTGCGGCTCGAACGTCAGGTGCGATGCATCGGCAGCGTCGCGAACGAAGTGATGGTTCGCGTGGACCTCGAGCCCCGCTTCGCCGCGTGCGGCCGTGTCACTCGCGTAGACCTGGATCTCGAATGCGTCTTGCGCGCGAGCAGGTGTCACCAGCGCTGCGGCCGTCACGAAGCAGAGCCAGCGCGCGTACACACTGCGTTCTAGCAGGCCGGCTCCCCGAGCATATCGCGGCTGCTACGTACGCCGTGTCGGTGCCGGATCGACGCGCTACTCGTCGTGGGTGCCGTTCGCGCCGTTCGCGCCGTTCGCGCCGTTCGCGCCGTTTGCGCCGTTCGCCCCGTTCGCCCCGTTCGGTGCGTGCCCGTTCGCCGCGATCATCATGCCGCCGGTGGCTGCAAACTGATCGAAGTCGATGTCCATCGTCCACTTGCCGCGCTTCGTCGGCTCGTCGAGCGCGCGGGCGAGCATCTGTAGATACTCGAGACGCGGAATCTCGTACGCGCCGAACCGCTCGAGGTGCTCGGTGTGGACCTGGCAATCGATCAATCCGATGTGCCACGAATCGAGCTGGCGCACGCTTGCGGCGAACGCGATCTTCGACGCATCGGGCGCCTTCGCGAACATCGACTCGCCGAAGAACGCCGCGCCGAGCGAAACGCCGTACAGGCCACCGACGAGCTCACCACCCTTCCACGCCTCGAACGAGTGCGCGAAGCCGAGCTCGTGCAGCTTCTTGTAGGCGTCGACCATTTCCGGAATCAGCCACGTGCCGGTCTGGCCGGGTCGCGGCACATTCGCGCAGCCGCGCAGCACCTCTTCAAAGGCCTTGTCCGTCGTCAGCTCGTACGGCCGCCGCTTGATCGCCTTGCGCAGGCTGCGCTGCACGATCAGATCGCGCGTCGTCATCACCATGCGTGGATCCGGCGAATGCCACAGGATCGGCAGGTTCTCCGCGTACCAGGGGAAGATGCCCTGCGTGTAGCCGAGCAACAGGCGTTCCGGACGCAGGTCACCACCGAGCGCAAGGAGGCCGTCCTCGGCAAGGTGGACCGGCGGAAACACGAGTCGATCGTCGAGCCGGAAAACCGGCATAGGCCGAGTGTAGCGGATAGAGTCGGGCCATGAAGTGGTTCGTGATCGCGGTGGCTATTCTGGCCGGTTGCGCCCCGGTCGCACCGCGATTCCCGACCGACGTCCAGACCGCCCTGTCGGCGGACATGCGCCGCAGCGAGATGCGCAGGCTCGAGACCGAGCGCTTCATCATCTACTACCCAGGCTGGAATCGTTTCGGAGTCGAACGCCTTCTCGAGCGTGCCGACCGCTGCCTCCAGACGCTGCGCGAGCACGCGCTCATCAAGACGACGAAGAAGATCGTCATGCTGATGCCCGACGTTCCGTTCAACAACGCGTTCGTCATGCCCGACGCACTCGGCTACGAGCAGATCTCGGTCATCCCGACCCACTTCACGCTCGACTTCGCGACTGCGTTCGGCCTGCCGCCCGATCCGGGCGCGGTCGCGTGCCACGAGCTCACGCACTACGTCCACTTCGAGCAGACGGCGGGATTCTGGGGAACGTTCAACGAGTGGTTCGGCCCGATGTACACGCCGCAGCTCGGCTACGACCCGTGGTTCGACGAAGGCATCGCGACCCACTACGAAGCGCGCCTCTCGCCCGGCCTCGGCCGCCCGGTGTGGCCGCTGTTCACCGGCATGTTTGCCGCTGCCTACGCGGGCCGCGACATCAATAGCGGCGAGCTCTCATCGTTCGCGCGCGAAGCGTCCGTTGGCCATCACTATCTCGTCGGTTCGATGTTCGTGCGCTTTCTCGTCGAGAAATACGGCGAGCGCCCGCTGTGGACGACGATCGAGAACCAAGCCCACGCGTTCACCGGCTGGTTCTTCACCGGCACGTTCAAGCACGGCTTCGCGGTCTCGTTCAGCGATCTGTTCGCTCAATTCGGCCGCTGGGTCCACGAGACATTCCCGGTCCGCGTGCGCCCGCCCACCCAACGCAAGCTCGCGACGATCGGCAACGACGCGCGATACGCTCGCGGTCGCGACGGCACCGAAGCATGGGTCGCCGAGGACGTCGACTCGCCGCCGCGCCTGACCGTGCGCGACGCACACGGCGCGACTCTGCTCGACACCGCGATCACCGAGGTGGTGCCGCCGCGCACGGTCGCGAACGCTGATCCATTGCTCGTGTCGGGCCTCTCGATCACCGCCGACGGCAACGAGGTCTGGCTCACCGCGATCGATCTCGGCTCGACCTATCAGGTCACGCGCCTTTTGCGCTGGCGGCGCGGCGAGCGCGGCCTCACCGAAGTCGCGCATGACCTCGGCCCCGGCGCGACGATCGATCCGACGGGCAGCACGTACTACTACTGCCAGGTCAGTGGCAGTCACTGGAGCCTTCTCGCCTACGACGTGAAGCGCGGCGTCACGGACCGGATCGTCATGGACATGAACAGCGAGACGGGCGTGTATGTGCTCGGTGCGCAGGTATCGCCCGACGGCAAGCAACTCGCCGCGAACGTGTGGAACGGCTCCGCCTTCGTGATCTGGATCGTCGACGCGCAGCACGGCGTGTTCGCGCGCGAGATCAAGGGCAACGGCACGCCGGTGTACGACGCGAGCTTCACCGCCGACGGCCGTGTCATGTACCTCGGCGTCGTCGATGGCCGCTTCCAGGCATTCATCGAAGGCACACAGGTCACCGACGCACCATACGCCGTGCTCGCAGCGCGCGACGCCGGCGGTACGATCCGCTTCCTCGATCGCGAGCACTGGGAATGGGAGCTCGCCGAAGTTGCGACACCACCTAAACCCGCTCCGACTCCGCCGACTCCGCCGACTCCGCCGACTCCGCCGACTCCGCCGACTCCGCCGACTCCGCCGGAAGGAACTCCTTCCCCGGACGCTGCGCCGACAACGGATGCACCCCAACCAGCAGCCGGACAACCACCGGCAGCACAGCCAGCAACCGGACAACCAGTAACCGGACAACCGCCAACCGGACAACCAGTAACCGGACAACCGCCAACCGGACAACCGCCAACCGGACAACCACCAACCGGACAACCCGCAACCGGACAACCGGCAACCGGACAACTGGCAAC
>DASUFX010000639.1:0-10163 GCA_036274355.1 Kofleriaceae bacterium
AGCTCTTCCTCGTCGTCCTCGAGATCGTCCTCGTCCTCTTCCTCGAGCTCTTTGGGCTCGGGCGCGGGGACCGGCTTCTTGCGCACGACCGCGGCACCCGCGGCGACGAGGGGCTCGGAGCCCTTCGCCGTGATCGGCGTCGGAGCCGCCGATGGCACTGCCGCCGGGGCCGGAGCCTTCGCGGCTGGGTGTCCGTTGCTCGACCCGGGCCGCGACGCTGCTGGTGCCGGCGCTTCCGTGCTCGGCTTTGCGCGTCGGAGCACCGTCGACGGTGCCGCAGGCTTCGCCGGCTCGATCACCGTGGTCGTATCGCCGTTCGGCGCGGTCACCACGGGTTGCTGCTGATCGATGCGCACGACGCGCGCTTTGATCTCGCGGCGTGGCTTCGGTAGCTCGACACCATCGTCGTCGAGCTGGCGGGTAATCGATGCGCCAAACCGCGTCGCTTCCGTCGAGGCAGCGAGTGCTGCTTCGCGCGAACGCAGACAGTTGTCGCAACGCCCGCACTTCGGCGGCTGCGGCTCGCCGAGATACTCCAGGATCACCTGGTTGCGGCAGCCCGGCGCCTTCACGTACGTAAGCAGTGCATCGAGGCGTTGGCGATCAGCGATGCGCCGCGCTTCATACTGCTTCGCGCGCTCCATCAACTCTTCCTTCTCGCGCGTTGGCTGGGCGAGATGGAACGTGCCGCCGTCGCGCTCGACGATGAAGCCTTCGTCTTTTAGCAGCGATAGCACGGTGCGCGTGCGCTGCTGGCCGACGCTCGAGCCGAGCGCGATGTTCGCGACGTTCGGCACTGACTCCTCGGCGAGCTTGCCGGTCGCCGCCGCGAAGTGCTCGATGGTCTCGTAGACCTGACGCACCTGGCGCTTCGTCGGATACGTCCCCGACAAGAAGTACTCTTGAATCGCGACGTCGTCGGGCGAGAACAACAGCACGCAGCGTGACGGCTTGCCATCGCGGCCGCCGCGTCCCGCTTCCTGTGCGTACGCTTCGAGCGATCCGGGCACGTGATAGTGCAGAACGTTGCGGACGTTCGCCTTGTCGACGCCGAGACCGAACGCGTTGGTCGCGACCATGATCAGGTCGCTCGACTCCATGAACTTCTGCTGCGACTCGTCGCGCTCGCCCTTGTTCATGCGGCCGTGGTACTTGCCCGTCGGCACGCCCCAGCGCGTGAGCGCTTCGTACAGCTCTTCGACCTTCTTGACGGTCGCGCAGTACACGATGCCCGGTCGCGGCAGCTTCTTCAGCAGCGTGACCAGCGTCTTCATCTTCTCGTCTTCGTCGTGGAAGACGATCACTTCGTAATGGAGGTTCGGACGATCGAACGTCGTCGTGACGATCGTCGCCTTCTCCATGCCGAGCTGGAACAGGATGTCCTCGCGCACGTGCGGCGGCGCGGTGGCCGTCGTCGCAAGCACGGGCGGACGACCGACGTCCTCGAGCGCCTTGCGTAGCGAGAGATACGCGGGGCGGAAATCGTGACCCCACTGGGAGACGCAGTGTGCTTCGTCGACGACGAAGCGCGACACGCCGACACCCTCCGAGGCCTCGCGCAAGAACACGCGGAACTCGGGATCGGCCATGCGCTCGGGCGTCGTGAGCAGCAGCTTGCCGCCCGGCGAGCGCACGAGCGCGTCGACTTCGCGGCGCTGTTTCACCGTCAGCGTCGAATCGATCTTCGCTGCGGTCACGCCCTTCGCGGTCATCTTGTCGAGCTGATCTTTGATGAGCGCGATCAGCGGACTGACCACGACGGTCACGCCCGGCACGACGAGTGACGTGAGCTGATAGAGCAGCGACTTGCCGCTACCGGTCGGCATCACCGCGAGCAGGTCTTCGCCGCCGAGCAGGTGATCGAACGCCTCGGCTTGGCCGGGCCGGAACGACTTGATGCCGAGCGCCTTCTGGCCGATCCCGAGCAGCGCGCCGACTTTCTTCGGCAGACCTTCGCCCTCGGCGGGCACGGGTCCGTTCAAGTCGTAGACCGGGCGCGGAGGAGGTGGAGGTGGCTCCGCTACCTTCTTAGCCCGAGTGCCGGCGGCCTTTGCCGCTTTCTCCGGCTTCTCCGGCTTCTCCGCTTTCGCGGCCTTCACCGCCTTCTCCGCCTTCTTCGGCGCAGGCGTTTCGACAACTTCTTCAGGCTCTTCCGCTTTCGACGCACGACGAGCGCCCTTGGCCTTCGCCGCCTTGGGCGCAGGCTCTGCAGACTTCTTTTTGGGGCTACTCCGTGTAGCCGACCGCTTGGTCAAGGACCACGACTCCTATCCGGCTCCGCCGGCCGGTATCAGCTGGCTGCAGCAGCCTCTAGAGAGAGGCCGCCGCGTCACTTAATGAAGAACATACCATGAGGGCCTAGGCAAGGGGCATGAGGCGATCTTCGGGATTTCTTGGTGTGTTACAGGATCCTCATGGGCAGCGATCGGCCGGTCCGGGAAGCCGAAAATCGGCTGGAGAGGTTCAACGCTGACCGCGAGAAGTTGCTGGCCGAGGTCGAGCGCAGGGTCGTCGCGAGGCGTTCGGCCGAGGCCAAGGCGGGCGGCGATGCCTCACTGGAATACGTGCTCAACGATGTCGCGTACTCCGAGATCAAGCGACTCGAAAAGAGCAAGAACGGCGCGGCCGAGCGTTGGCGCGACCTATCGCGCCGACTGCTCACGATGAGCGAAGAGGAAAAGCAGGCAGAGCTACGCAGCTTGGTCCGCTACTACGGCCACGACGTGGTCGGCAATTTTGATCCGCGCGTGTACAAATTTGCCACTGGGGTCGGACCATCGCTGCTCGGCGTCTTGTTCAACCCGCTCGGCAGCCTCAAAGACGGTATGGCCGCGCTCCGCAACCTCGACAGTCGCATTCACGCCGATGGCGAGCTCGAGGTCGCGCACACCTGCGCCGAGCGCGGCACGATCGTGGTGACGCCGACGCACTCCTCGAACATGGACTCGCCCGCGATCGGCTTTGGCCTACTCAAGGCGGGCCTACCGCCGGCGACGTACGGCGCCGGCAAGAACCTCTTCACGAACCCGTTCATCTCGTTCTTCATGCGCAACCTCGGCGCGTATCGCGTCGATCGCCGGCTGCGCTTCGAGCTCTACAAGGACGTGCTGAAGGAGTACTCGACCGTGCTTCTCGAGCACGGCTACCACTCGCTGTTCTTTCCCGGCGGCACGCGCTGCCGCTCGAACATCATCGAGAGGCATCTCAAGCTCGGCCTGCTCGGCACGACGGTCACCGCGTACAAGAACCTCGTTCGCGAAGGCAGGGCGAACAAGCGTCTCTACATCGTGCCGGCGACGATCAACTACCGACTCGTGCTCGAAGCCGAGACGCTGATCGACGACTACCTCGCCGAGACCGGCAAGAATCGCTACATCATCACCGACGACGAGTTCTCGCGCGTCGGTCGCATGTTCGAGTTCTTCCGCAAGATCATCGCGCACGAGGGCAGCGTGATCGTGCGGTTCGGTCGGCCGTTCGATCCGTTCGGTAACGACGTCACCGACGACGGCGAGTCGATCGATCGCGCGGGCCGCATCGTCGATCCGGCGAGCTTCGTGCGCGGCGCCGAGGGCGAAGTGTCCGATGACGATCAGCGCGACGCCGAGTACACGCGTGCGCTCGGCCGCCGGCTCGCGCAGGTTTTTCCGAAGCTCAGCGTGTTCCACTCGACGAGCTTGCTCGCACGCGTGCTGTACGACGCGGTCTCGCGCGCTGCGGGCACACGCGACATCTATCGCCTCATTCGTGCGACGCCGCAGCAGCTCGCCGTCGATCTACCGAATGCGATCGATGGCGTCGAGCGGTTGCGCCGGCGGCTGCGCGAGCACCCCGAGTGGGGCGCCGAGCATCCGCACTTCACCGAGCAGTCGTCCGGCGACAAGCTCGAGGACGCGGTGCGCGGCCTGTCGACGTATCACACGCGGCCGATCGTGGAGCGCGGCGGCGCCACGCTCCACGTCAAAGACATCAAGCTGCTCTACTACTATCAGAACCGCCTCGCCCACATTCCTGTCGAGGCCTCGTCGTGAAGCGCGCCGATACCGTCGGCGTCATCGGTGCGGGCTCGTTCGGCACCGCGCTGGCGTCGGTACTCGCGCGCGCCGGTCGCCGCGTCGTGCTGTGGTCGCGTGACCCGAGCGTTGTCAACGCGATCAACAAGACGCGCACGTGTCCGCGGCTGCCGAATGCACCGCTGCCGCAGCCGCTCGAAGCCACCGTCGATCCGCGGCGGCTCGCGGCCGAGGCGCGCTTCCTCGTCATGGCGGTGTCGTCGACGGATGTCGTCGAGCGCGCGAAGGAAGTCGGGAGCTTTCTCGACGGCAGTCACATCGTCGTCCACGCGATCGGTGCGCTCGCTGCGCCCACCAACGAGCGCGTGTCCGAGGTGATGGAGCAGGGCCTGCCGACGCTGAAGATCGGGGTGATCGCCGGCCCGGCGCTGCCGGCCGATCTGGCGGCCGGCGAGTTTTCGTCGGTCGTCGTCGCGTCGCGCTTCGATGAGGTCGTGAGCGAGGCGCGCCGTCTACTCAACGCACCACCGACGCTGCGGGTCTACAGCTCGCATGATCTTCCCGGCGTCGAGCTGTCGTCGGCGCTCGCGGGTGCGTACACGGTCGCGCTTGGCCTCTGCGATGGCCTCGACATCGGCGCGGGGGCGCGCGCGGTCCTGATCACGCGCGTCGTCGCCGAAGCAGGGCGGCTCATCCATGCGGCGGGCGCCGAGGCCAAGACGTTTGCGGGGCTCGCGGGCCTCGGCAACATGCTCGTGCGCGGCGGCAAGCGTATCGGCTCGGAGGACTACCAGCTCGGCCGCAGGCTTGCCGAGGGCGTGATCAGCGCGGACAGCGAACGTACCGAAGGTGCGCGCGCCGCACTCGCGGGCGCATCGCTCGCGGATCGCTTACGTGTGCGGATGCCGGTACTGTCCGGCGTGGCCGCGGTACTTGCCGGACGTGCAGAGCCGCGAGATGCGGCTAAGCTGATCGGTGACACCGTGGCTATCGAGGAATAGGTGAAGCGTCTCGCGCTGGCCGCACTCGCTGTCGGCTCGGCGTCGTGCCATACGCACACGACACCGTTCAATGTGAAAGCGCCCGACGCCGGCGTGTCGATCGCGATCTACGACAAGGCGGGCGGTGACGGCTTCGCTGTCGTCGATGATCGGCGCTGGCTCGATGTCTCCGGCAAGACGATCATGCTCGCGAACGTCGATCCGGGCGCCGAGCTCGCATCGCTCGTGATCGAGCCCGCGGACCGTGCGCTGAGCGTTGGCCAATGCGTGCGCGAGCGCATGCCCGACATTCCGCCGAAGGATCCGCTCGAGGCGTACGCGAACGAGCAACGCGATCGACGTGCACTCGAGCTGCGCCGTCAGATGGCGAACGTGCGCGCGCTCAGGCCGCCCGTCCGCGAGCCCACGCAACCGGTCCAAGAGGATCACTTCGTTCCGGTCGTGAAGTGCGACGTCAGTGCAAAGCCGGGCCGCTATCTCGTTCGTGTTCTCTACGTCACGAAGGCGATCGACTATCGCGCGCAGCACGACATCGACGTTACCGACGAGAAAACCGCGCGCGTCACGTCGCGCTTCGCGATCGTCACGCCGGTCTGGCAGACCCACGCCGAGCTCGTGCTCTACGATGGCGTGCCCGGTGGCGATCGATCGCCGGAAGAAGTCGCGCGCGGCCAGGTCACGCTCGACGGCTCGACGTCCGTGTTGTCCGTGCCGACGCACGACGTGCCGGCGCAGCTGCAGCGTATCTACGAAGGTGCGGTCGTCACGTCGACAGACACGACGGACATCACGTGGGGATCGGGATCGGCTCAGGCGATCTGGGTGTGGCTCGATCTCGGCAAGATGAGGCTCGCACCTGGTCCCGTACGCGTGCACCTCGATCTCGCGGGTGAAGGCGTGCGCGATCTCGACGTCGCTCAGAGCATGCGCAGACAAGACGACACTCCCGACGCACCGCTCCGATTACCACTGTGGGTGGATGAATCGTTACGCGGCTCACGCACGCGTCTTCCCGAGTACAACGACTCATCGATGATCACCGAGCGTTATATGTTTAGCGTCGCCAACACTGGCGAGACCGAACGTACCGTTATCGTCGAGGAACCGATGCGTACGGCGACGCGGCGCAAGCTCGAACGCGCGTGGCCGAAAAAGCCGACAGCAGACCACAACGTGCTGCGCACGAAGCTCGACGTGAAACCGGGAAGGATCGAACGCACGGGCTACACGATGACGTACGATTTCTAGGCAATGCCGAAGCCAAAAAAGAAAACGGCTCCTGCAAAGACGAAGACACTCCCTGGTAAAAAGAAGGCCGTGGTCGCGAAGCAAATAGCGATCGGGGTGCCCGCGAAGAAGCCAACGGGCAAGACCGGTCAGCAACGTGCGCTCAGCCGTGAAGACATTCACGTCGCACTAGGCGAGCAGCTGACGGCCACGCGCGGTAACGAGACGAAAGAGCGCGCAGCGATCGCATCGGCGATCAACGCATTCATGCAGCTCGCGATCGCAAGCGGCGCGGCAGCAGACACGTCGGCCTACGCGGCGTCGTGTCCCGAGTTCTTCTGGGAAGGCGACGGCGCGAACCCGCCGGTCTATGCGCGCGTGCCCGATGCAACGCACGACGAGATCGGTCGTTGGTTCCAGCTCATCGTCGAAGGCGTCCGCGCGTATGACGCGCGCGTCGGCGCTACGGCATGATCATGAACGTGTAGGAGTTCACCGAGCCGGGCACGGCCGGGAACACCTGCAGGATGTAGTCGCCCGGCGTGAGCGTCGGGCATGACGGCGACGCGCCGGGGCACGTGATCGTCTCGCCGTCGCCGAATCCGCGCGACTGCGCGACCGGGTTCGTCATGTTCGCCGCGTCCCACAGCTTGATGTCGAGATCCCCCATCGTGCGATTCATGAACGTGATGCTGACCGTTACACTCGCGTTCACGACGGTGAACTTGTAGAAGTCCTCGTCTTCGGGACTGCCGCTCGTCATCGGTTTGCAGATCGCAGCGGGACCTGTGTCTGTCGACGGATCGATCATCACCGCGTCCGCGAGCGAGTTGTTCGGCTCTTTGTAGTCACACTCGGCTTGCGTGTACGGCGCATCGATCGACGCGTCGACCGGCGCTGATTCGTCGAAATTAAGAATGAGCGAGCAGCCGGGCACGAGGGCCGCGACGGACAGAGCTACGCACTCCCGCACCATGCGGCGAACCTATAGGTTCGCGGGCGAGAACGTCAAGTCATCTGGGGGACTTAGCTCGCGACCGTCGCTTGACCATCGGCACTGCCAAGGCTAGGGTCCAACCGCCTCGCATGTACCTGCAAGACCTCATCTTCACGCTCAGCAAATACTGGGCAGATCGCGGTTGTGTCATCGAACAACCGGTCGACGTCGAGGTCGGCGCCGGCACCTTCCATCCTGCGACATTCCTGCGCGTGCTCGGACCCGAGCCGTGGAACGCGGCGTTCGTGCAGTTCTGCCGCCGGCCGTCCGATGGACGCTACGGCGAGAACCCGAACCGCGCCGGCGCGTATTACCAGTTCCAGGTCGGTCTCAAGCCGACGCCGCTCAACTCGCAGGATCTCTACCTCGACTCGCTGCGCGCGATCGGGCTCGATCCGTCGACGCACGACATTCGCTTCGTCGAGGACGACTGGGAATCGCCGACGCTCGGCGCGTGGGGCCTTGGCTGGGAAGTCTGGTGTGACGGCATGGAGGTAACGCAGTACACGTACTTCCAGCAAGCGGGCGGCATCGACCTGTTGCCGTCGACGACGGAGCTGACCTACGGCATCGAGCGCATCGCGATGTACCTGCAGGGCGTCGACAACATGTACGACCTCAAGTGGGACAAGCACGTGACGTACGGCCAGATCCGCCATCCGTGGGAGGTCGAGTACTCGAAGTACCACTTCGAGGAGCTCAAGCCCGAGATCGCGTTTCGCAACTTCGACTCGTACGAGGGCGAGTGCCAGCGCCTGCTCGAGCGCGGTCTCGTCTTGCCCGCCTACGAGTTCTGTATGAAGAGCTCGCACGCATTCAACACGCTCGACGCGCGCGGCGCGATCAGCGTCACCGAGCGTGCGCGGTTCATCGGCCGCGTTCGCGCGATGGCGCGCGCATGCGCGCACGAATACGTGAAGAGTCGAGCACGGCTCGGCTTCCCGCTGTTGCCGAAGCAGCTCGGCGCGCAGGCGAAGGAAGCGTTCGATGGCGTCGGCGAGGCAGGCGTCAACGCGGGCGCGCTCGCTGCGGCGCGCGTCGTTGTCCCGCACGCGGAGGGGCTGCCCCATGCCGGCTGATTTGCTGTTCGAGATCGGCTGCGAAGAGATTCCGGCCAAGATGCTCGCGAAGGCGATCGCCGATCTGCCCGCGGCCGTCGAGCAGAAGCTCACCGCTGCGCGCCTCGAGTGGAGCGCGGTGCGCGCGGTCGGCACGCCGCGCCGGCTCGCCGTGATCGTGAAGGGCCTCTCGGATCGCCAGCCCGACCTCAACGAGGAGGTCGTCGGTCCGCCGGTGAACGCCGCGTTCGCGCCCGACGGCACGCTGACGAAAGCGGGCCAGGGGTTCGCGGCGAAGAACGGCGTTGCGCCGTCGATCGCCGCTTCGGCACTCGTGAAGAAGGAAGTCGCGGGTAAGAAGGGGTTGTACGTCGTCGCGCAGCGGCACGTCGTCGGTAACGAGACGCGCGCGCTGTTGCCCGAGCTGCTGCGCGAGCTCGCCGCGGGCATTCCGTGGCCGAAGTCGATGCGCTGGGGTTGGAGCGAGACCGCGTTCGTGCGCCCGGTGCAGTGGCTCGTCGCACTGTTCGGCGGCGAGGTCGTGCCGCTCACGTGGGCGGGCCAGACGTCCGGCCGCAAGAGCCGCGGCCATCGTTTCCTGTCGCCGGGGTGGATCGAGATCGCGAGCCCGGACAAGTACGTCGATGCACTGCGCGAGGCGCACGTCGTCGTCGATCCGGACGCGCGGCGGGACCTCGTGCGGGCCGAGCTCTCGCGCATCGAGAAGGATACGAAGCTCCGCGTCCGTCCCGACGAGGCGCTGATCAATGAGGTGATCAACCTCGGCGAGTATCCGGTCGGCGTCAGCGGCACGTTCGATCCGTCGTTCCTCGAAGTGCCCGAAGAGATCATCGTCACGACGATGCGCAACAACCAGCGCTACTTCGCGATGGAAGACGGAAGCGGCAAGCTTGCGCCACGCTTCGTCACGATGATGGCGACGATCGTCAAGGATCCGGCCGTCGTCGCGCGCGGCAACGAGTACGTGATCGCGTCGCGCCTCGCGGACGCGAAGTTCTTCTTCGCCGAGGACCGCAAGAAGACGTTCGACGACTGGAACGCGAAGCTCGACGGCGTCGTGTTCCAGGCCAAGCTCGGCGACGGCGCGAAGACGATCGGCAACAAGGTTGCGCGCATCGCCGGCATCGTCGAAGCGCTCGGCGGCTCAGCGACCGCAAAGCAAGCCGCGCGCTACGCGAAGAGCGACCTGGCATCGCTCGCCGTCGGCGAGTTCCCCGAGGTGCAGGGCATCATGGGGCGCCACTACGCGAAGCTCGCCGGTCTCGGCGATGGCGTCGCGACCGTGATCGATCAGCACTGGTGGCCGAAGGGGCAGGGCGCCGCACTGCCGACCACCGACGACGCCGCTCTCGTCGCGCTCGCGGATCGCATGGACACGATCGTCGGCTGCTTTGCCGTCGGTCTCGAGCCAAGTGGCTCGGCGGATCCGTTCGGCCTGCGCCGCGCCGCCATCGGCATCTGGCAGATCCTGCTCGACCGCGGCTGGACGCAGCACTACGCGCGCCTGCGCCAGGCCGCCGAGACGCAGCTCGTGGCGCAAGGCGTGAAGCTGAAAGACGGCAAGCCTCTGGACGAGTTCTTCCGCACCCGCCTGCGTGGAATCTTTGTCGAGCAAGACATCCCGCCGCAGGACGCCGACGCGGCCCTCGCGCAGGACTACCGCGATCCAATCGATGCACGCGCCCGTGCACTCGCGTGCGCGAAGATCAGCAAAGAAGCGCGCGAGGTGTTCAAGCGCGTCGCGAACATCCTCGACGATGCCCGCGGCAAGAAGCTCACGATCGGCGCGTCGCCGGATCCGTCGCTCTTCGTCGCGAAGGTCGAGACCGACCTCCACGCCGCGATC
>DASUFX010000640.1:0-17624 GCA_036274355.1 Kofleriaceae bacterium
TCACGAAGCCGGCGCACATCTTCGGCAAGCGGCGCACCTTCGCCGAGATCGCGCACGACTTCCTTGCCGCGGCGGCGCAGGCGGCCGTCGAGCTCGCGATCGATCATGCGACGCAGGGCAGGGATCGCGGTTGGATCGCCGATCACCGAGAGCGCCTCGACCGCGGCGGCTTGCACACGGAAGTCGCGGTCGGCGAGCAAGAGCTCGAGTCGTTCGCGGACATCGCGTGCTTCGCGATCGCGGCGGCCGCGCATGAGCAGAGCGAGCGCACCGGCGGCTGCGCGCCGGCCTTGCGTCGGGCGTCCCCACTTCGTGCCTTCGGCGAGCAGGCCGAGTGCGCTGTCGTCGCGCGCTTCGGCGAGCCCGCGGTATGCGTGCTGGCGAATCACGTCGGTGAACGATTCGCGCGTCGCCGCTTGGCGCAACAGCTCGCCGGCGCGTGGCGTCCGCGTACGACCGAGCGCGAGGCACGCTTCGGCCTCGACGAAGTAGCTGGCGTCGCCCTTCTCGACAATGGCAGCGAGTGCGGTACCCGCAGCCGGATCGCTCACGAACTCGCCGAGGGCGCGCGCGATGATCCGCCGAGCGCGTGGCTGGACTTCGGCCTTGAGGCGCTTCACGAGTCGATCGCGAGCGGCTGGCGTGCGGAGCATCGCGAGCCCGAGCGCAGCGCTGCCGCGCACGGCCCAGAACTTGTCCTTCTCGAGCGCGGTCATCAGCGCTTGCTCCGCGGCGGGCCCACCGCGGCGTGCGAGTGCTTGCGCGGCGGCGGCGCGATCGACCGCGAGTGTGGCGCCGGCTAGTTCCTCGATCCAGACCGGCTCTGGCTTGTCGATCTTGCGCGCTGCGAGGAGCACGCGGCCCGGATCGAAGATCGCCTGTGACGGCTCCGCGTCGAGACGCAGATGGAACACGTGCTTCTGGTCGACGATCTCGAGCGGCACGTCGACATCCTTGCCGTTGACGCGGAATCGCATCGTCGTCGGCAGGCGGAACACCGGCGTGCGGCCTTCGACCCGTTGCGTCTGCTCGATCGCGACGGTCGCGAGCTGGGTATCGGGATCCCAGCGCATGTGGATGTCGAGCTCGGGATGGCCGGCTCCATCGATCACCCACTGCGAGAAGAACCAATCGAGCACCTTGCCGGTCGCGTCCTCGACGGCTCGCGCGAGGTCACGCGACTCGACGAGCCCGTGGCGATGCTTGCCGAGGTAGTGCGCGAGCGACTTGTAGAACGCGTCGTCGCCGAGCACGTTGCGCAGCATGTGGAGGACGCGGCCGCCCTTCTCGTAGAGGTGGTGATCGAAGATGTCGATCGGCTCGTCGTAGAGCTTCGTCGCGATCGTGCGGCGGTAGCGGCCGGCGTCTTCACCGAAGTACTGGTCGGCCCATTCCTCGAGCTCGAGGTCGGCTGCGTCACGGCCTTCGTGGTGCTCGCGCCAGATGTACTCGGAGTACGTCGCGAAGCCTTCGTTGAGCCAGCCTTCGCCCCAATCGCGACACGTGACGAGATCGCCGAACCACTGGTGCGCGAGCTCGTGCGCGACGAGCGCGTCGATGTCGTAGTCGATTGCGGCGCGTTCATCGATCAAGACGGTGTCAGTGAGCGTCGTCGCACTCGTGTTCTCCATGCCGCCGAAGATGAAGTCGGCGACGAACACCTGCGCGTAGCGCGGATACGGATACGGCACCCCGAACTTCTGCGAGAACAGCTCGAGCATCTGCGGCGTGCGCGCGAGCGTGCGCTCGGCGGCTTCCTCACGGCCGCGCTCGACGTAGTAGACGACCGGCGTGTCATGCCACTTCGTCTCGACGGTGCCGAAGTCGCCGACCGCGAGCGTGATCAAGTAGCAGCTGTGCGGGACGTCGAGGCGCCAGTGCAGCGTGCGTTTGGCGCCGCTCGTCTTGTCGCTGACAAGCGTGCCGTTCGACAGCGCGAACATCGTCGCCGGCACGCTGACCTTGACCTCACTCGTCGCCTTCTCGCTGGGCGCATCGAAGCACGGAAACCAATAGCGGCTGTCTTCGTCCTGGCCCTGCGTCCATACCTGCAGCGGCTTGTGCGGATAGCCATCGTCGGGACCGACGAAGTACAGGCCGCGGCGTGGCGCGCCCGTGTAGTCGATCGATAGCGTGAGCTCGGCGCCGGTCGCGAGCGCGCTCGGCAGCTCGACGCGCAAGCGCTTGCCGTCGTGGCGGAACGGAACCTGCTTTCCGGCTGCCGTCACCTTGTCGATCTTCAGCTCGACGGCGTCGAGCTCGACGGCCTTCGTGTTCGGCGCGATGACCATCGCGCGCAACGTCGCGTTGCCGCTGACGGTGCGCTTGCTGGGATCGACGTCGAGCGTCAGCGCGATGTGTTGGATATCGACGACGCGATCGGGCGCGAACCGCAGCCGCGTACCCGGGAAGGCGAACTCGCGAGACATCTGCGCGCAATGTAGCGGAAGTCGCTAACGCGCACGACGGCGCAACGCCCCGATCACGGCGGTTCTAGATGTTCATGCCGTCGTCGCCGCCGCAGTTGAAGCCTGGCTTATCGTCGTCGTCGTCGATTTCTTCGTCGAAGTGCGCGTTCGGCCATACCGCGACGACCGCGAGGCGTGTGTCCTGCTTCCAGACCTCGAGGCGATTTGGCGATGGTCGTTTGAGGAAGAACGAGGTCGAGCCGGCGGGAGTCGGCTCCTCGGACGACGCCGCGCCGTCACCGACGACGGTGAGCTTCGCAATCGCGCCTTTGAGCTTCGCGTAGTCGATATTGCGCGCCGGCAAGTAGCCCATCTTGACGTCGCAGTAGGTCTGCCACGCCGGAAACACGCGGCCGCGATACGTGCCCAGTGCGACGCGCTGGTCGTAGATGCGAACCGCGAGAGTCACGCTGCTGCCGTCGTTCGCGACCGACCATTCGGCGATGACCGAGTCGTGGTAGTTCGGTGTCGTCGTCGCCTCGTTCGCGACCGGTGTCGGCGCATGCGCGCTGCATGCGGCCGTGACCAGCCACGCGCTAGGCGATGCGATGAGCCTCTTCATCGAGCGCCGCATACATCGCGTCGTAGAGGAAGCTCGCGCGCGAGACGGTGTCGTCATCGTCACGCGCCACGAGCGGGAAACCGTCGGAAATCGCGCGCAGGCCACGTGCCTCGGGCACGAGATCGATCTCGTCACGAAAATCAGCGCAGTGAACGATGCGCGCCATCCGCGCCAGCGCCGGATCGTGCGGCACGTGCTGCTCGACAAGCGCTTCGAACGAACACCGGCCGCGGTTGTCCTTGTGCGGATATGTCGCGTTCGGCGCGTCGAAGCCGAGTGCGCCTTCTTCGCGCTGCACGCGCTCGACCTCGTCGGGGGCGACGAACCGAATCTCGCCCTGGGGATCGATGAAGCGGCGAATCAGCCATGCCGTCGCCGCACGGTTGACCTTGATGCGCCGCTTGGTGACCCAGATCATGAGTCAAACTGTAGCGCTACTTCAGCGAAGCGAGAGCTTTCGCTAGACGGCCCACACCGTCCTCGATGTTCTTCATCGAACATGCGTAGGACAGGCGTACGTAACCAGGCGCACCGAAGCCGGATCCGGGCACAACCGCGACCTTACCGACCTCGACCAGCCAATCGCACAGTTGCACGTCGTCGTCGAGGATCGAGCCTT
The DNA here is from genome assembly GCA_036274355.1 of Kofleriaceae bacterium. Taxonomy (GTDB): domain Bacteria; phylum Myxococcota_A; class Polyangia; order Haliangiales; family Haliangiaceae; genus JABFXX01. Next base: position 3,650 of record DASUFX010000640.1, read on the forward strand.
CCGGCGTCTTCTTGCCCACGTACGTCGAGACGTCGGGGAACGCGTAGAACGCGCCCTTCGGCTCGCGGCACTTCACGCCGGGAATCGCGCGCAGCAACTCGACCATCTTCTTGCGGCGCTCGTCGAACGCCTTGCGCATCGTGCCGACGCACTCCTGCGGACCGGTGAGCGCGGCGAGCGTCGCGATCTGCGCGATGTGCGTCGGGTTCGACGTCGACTGGCCCTGGATCTTCGCCATCGCTTTGATCAGCGGCAAGGGGCCTGCGGTGTAGCCGATACGCCAGCCCGTCATCGCGTACGTCTTGCTGACGCCGTCGACGAGGATCGTGCGCTTGGCAAGTTCGGGGCTGACGGCTGCGATCGAGACGTACTCGGCATCTCCGTAGACGAGCTGGCGGTAGATGTCGTCCGAGATCACGAGCAGATCTTTTTCGACGACAACCTTCGCGAGCGCTTCGATCTGCGCGCGCGTGTAGACCGCGCCGGTCGGGTTCGACGGGTTGTTGAGCACGATCGCGCGCGTGCGCCCGGTACACGCGGCGGCGACTTGCGCTGCGGTGACCGCGAAGTCGTCCTCTGCCTTCGTCTCGAGGATCACCGGGCGACCGCCGGCGAGCATCACCATGTCCGGATAGCTGACCCAGTACGGCGCCGGGATGAGCACCTCGTCGCCCGGGTCGATGAGCGCCATGAACAAGTTGTAGAGCGAGTGCTTCGCACCACTCGACACGAGGATCTGGTCGGGCTCGATCGTCGTCTTGTGGACGGCGGACAGCTCCGCCGCGATCGCTTTGCGCAGCGGGAGAATGCCGCCGACCTCGGTGTACTTGCCGACGCCCTTGTCGAGCGCGGCGCGCGCGGCGTCCTTGATGTGATCGGGCGTGTCGAAGTCAGGCTCGCCGGCGCCGAAGCTGACGACGTCGATGCCGTCGGCTTTGAGCTTGGCCGCCTTCGCGGTGACCGCGAGCGTGATCGATGGCTTGATCGGATCGAGGCGGCTGGCAATCTTGATCGGAGTCGGCATGGGCTTCACTTCCTTTCGCTCTTGTACTTCGCGGCGAGCGCCGCGACCACGGGAGCAGGGACGAGACCGGTGACATCGCCGCCGAAGCTGGCGACTTCTTTTACGAGGGACGACGAGACGTAGTGATTTCTCTCGTCGGTCATGAAGAACACCGAGTCGATACCGGGGGCGAGCCGCCGGTTCATGTGCGCGAACTGGAACTCGTACTCGAAGTCGGCGAGGGCGCGCAGGCCGCGGACGATCACGGTCGCGTTGTGAGCACGCGCGAAGTCGACGAGCAGGCCGTCGAACGTCTCGAACTGCAGCCGATCGCCCGCGTTCGGCATCGCGTCATGGATGAATTGAATCCGCTCCTCGGCCGTGAACAGCGGCTGCTTGCGCTGGTTGATCGCGATCGTGACGATCACTTTGTCGAACAGACGCAGCGCGCGCCCGAGAATATCGAGGTGGCCGTTCGTGATCGGGTCGAACGTGCCGGGATAGACCGCGATCGTGGTCACTGCATCTTTGGTCATGTCACCACCCGATAAAACGAGACCAGAGTGTCGCCGTAACGACGTTGGTCCGTTCGTACCAGAGATCGAAGCTCGTCGGGAGGCGCGTTGCGGCGATCGTGCTCGATGACGATCATGGCGTCGGGGGCGAGGTGAGCGAGCGTCTGCACGGCGCGAACCGCAAGATCGCTGCGATACGGCGGATCGATGAAGACGAGCTGCCAGGGTGACGCCGGTACATGTCGCGCCGCCAGTGTCACCGCGTCGCCCGCCAACACCGTCGCGCGGGCTTCGAGATCCAGGTCTTTGAGGTTCTCGCGCACCGCACTGAGCGCAGGTTTTGCCTGGTCGATGAACGTCACGTGCGCCGCGCCACGTGACAGCGCTTCGATGCCGAGCGCCCCGGATCCCGCGAACATGTCGAGCACCTGCATGCCTTCGACATCCGGCAGGATGTTGAAGATCGCCTGTCGGACTTTCTCCGAAGTCGGCCGGGTCGCGGCGCCGTGGGGGGCACGGAGCACCCGGCCGCCATGGCTACCGCCGACGATGCGCATCTGCTCAGGAATGTACGACTTCTTTTTGTTCTCGCCCCCGTACTCCGATACGATTACGCACGTCTATGGTGGGGAACCTAGCGGCATGGCTAATCGAGGGAGCGCTCGCGAAGGGCGCTGGCCCCCGCACCGCCGTGCGTGAAGGCGGCCGCGCCTGGACCTACGACGAGCTCGCCGATCACGTCGCGCGGACGTCGGCCGCGCTACGCGGATTACGGCTCCAACGCGGTGAGCGCGTGCTGATCCTGATGCGCGATACGCTCGAGGCAGCGGCTGCGATCCTCGGCACGATCCACGCTGGCGCGATCGCGGTTCCGATCTCGGAGCTCGCGACGCCCGATGACGTCCAGGACTACGTGCAGCACGCCGGCGCGGTGATCGCGGTGACCGACGGTGCGCACGAAGCGGTGCTCGATGCGATTCGCAACGAGACGCCCGATATGCGCGATGTCGTGTGCGTCGGCGCGAAGCTCGCTGGCAGTCACGACTTCCACAAGCTCGTCGAGGGCGCACAGCCGCAACCGGCGGCGCCGAGCGGGGAGGAAGATCCGGCGCTGCTGCTGTACTCGGCCGGTTCGGGTCCCGGCGAGCTGCGCGCGGTGCCGCATTCGAAACGGACGGTTCAGGCGGCGTTTCAATCGTTCGCGCAGGAGCTGCTGCAGCTCACCGATCAGGATCGCATCCTGTGCATCGCGCGCCTCTCGACGGCATACGGTCTCGGCTCGGGCCTCTTGTTGCCGCTCGCGACGCAAGCGGAGTCGCTGCTGTTCCCCGAGCAACCGCAGTCCGACAAGCTGTTCAAGGTTCTCGATCAGTTCAAGCCGACCGTGTTGTTCGCGACGCCGTCGGTCTACGCGCAGCTCGCGCACGACGCCGAGAAGGCGCAGCGCACGAAGGCGCTCGCGAGCTTGCGCAACGCGGTCGCCGGTGCGGAGGGTATGCCCGAGCGCTTGATCCCGCGCATTCGCAGCGTGCTCGGCACCGAGGTCGTCGTCGGTTACGGCCTCACCGAGATATTACAGTTCGCACTCGCAGGACGCAGCGACGATCCGGGCGCGCGCCCGGGCGTGTGCGGCAAGCCACTCACCGGCGTACAGGTGCGGTTGATCGACGAGGACGGCGATCCGGTTGGCGTCGACGAGATCGGCACGCTCGAGCTGCAGTGTGGCTCGCTGTTCACCGGCTATTGGGGCGGTGGCACCGGCAACCACGACCTGCGCAGCGACGGTTGGTTCACGACTCGCGATCGCTTCATGATCGATCGCGAGGGCTTCTATCACCACTGCGGCCGCGTCGACGATCTGTTCAAGGTCGGCGGCAAGTGGGTGTCGCCATCCGAAGTCGAGCGCGCGCTGACTGCGCACGAAGGCGTGTGGGAGTGCGCAGTGATCGGAGCCGATGACGATGAGGGTCTGATCAAGCCACTCGCGTTCGTGGTCACGAACGTCGGCTGGGAGGGCGGTCCCAAGCTCGAGGCCGAGCTGCGCGAGTACGTGAAGCAGACGCTCGCGCCGTACAAGTACCCGCGGTGGATCGAGTTTATCGAGTCGCTCCCGCGTGGCCCGGGCGGCAAGCTGCTGCGCTACAAGCTGCGCCCGCAGCGTCGCCGCCGTCGCGCCGAGACCGGTTCTCACGAGCTGCCGTGAGCGACGCCGACCCGGTCGGCGGTGCGCTCGCGATCGCGGCCGAACGGCTCGGCGAGCACGCACGGGCTGTGCTGTCACGTCTCGGCGGGCAGCTCGGCCACGACGCGCGCGTCTCTCACGAGCAGCTGGCCACCAGCGACGGCGCGGAGGGACAACGGAAGCGGGCGCTGATCAAGGTTGCTACGCGATCGCCGGTACCCGCGTCGCTGCGCACCACGCATCCGACGTGGATCGAGGCGGTGGTCGCCGAACTGGGCGAGCGTGCGCGCACGGCAGTCGCCGCGCCCAGCATGAATGCCGTCGACGTGTGGCTCGCGCGCTGGGCAACGGCCGCGCTGCCACCGACGCTGTACGATTCCTTGCTGCCACCCGTTGCCGCAACGAACGACGCCAGCGTGATCGTCGCGTGGCTCGGTCGCATCGGCGCGGATCAAATGGCGTTCGCGCTCGGCGAGCAGGCGAAGGCGGTGCCTGCGCTCGCGACCGCGATCGCGCGCATCAGTAAGCCGCCTCGCGCAGGCGAGCTCGGCCCCAAGCGCGCCGCGATCGAGCGTTGTCGCGATGTCTCGCTCGACGACGACTTTTCGTTCGTCATCGTCGCGTGTCGAGCGCTGGCGCCACATCTCGCGGCGAATCAGCTCGCTCGCCTGCAACTGATCCTGCGCTTGCCACGACCGATCGGAATCGTTGTCGCGCGCGAGCTGGCGGCACACGCCGCGACATCATTCGATCAATGCCCGAGCTGGTCTGCGTTCGACGCAGACTGGTGCCTGTGAGCGCGCGGGCCCGCGGATTGCAAACCGGCGAGCCATGCCAACGATGCGAGAGAAAGCAAAAGCACGAAGCGAGAAGATGTCCGGCAAAGCGCGCGATGCGAAGGCCTCATCCAGTAGCCGGATGAAGTCGGCCAAGGAGCGCGCGAGCGCCGGGATGAAAAACGTCGGTCGCAAGATCGAAGACGCGGGCCAGCGCGCGAAGTCCAAGGCGAAGTCGCGCCGTCGGCGCTAGGTCCTCGCGTACTGCAGAGTACGGCTCGATCGAACGATTCAGCGCCCGTGAGGCCTCGTCCACGCAGGACGTATACGAGGTGATACGCTGGATCCATGAAGGCGGGCCGCGTGATCGACGGGGACGAGCACGATGCGCGGACGCTCGCGCAACAGCTCGTCGACGACGCGCGCGCCGAAGCCGACAAGCTGACCGAAGCGGCGCGCATCGAGGCGGCGCAGCTGCGCAACGACGTGCAAGCGCTCGCCTCGAGCATCCTTGCCGATGCACGCGCAGAGGCCGAGCGAGTCTCGGCGGCCGCGCAAGCCGACGCCGCGCGCCTGCGCGACGACGCGAAGGTGCTCGCGAACCAGCTCGTGCAAGAGCTGCGAGGCGAGACCGCGCCGTCGGTGGCGGTGCCGGCGGAGACCACGGGCCGCGTCGATGAAGTCGTCGGTCTCATCGTCCGCGCGACGCTGCCGGGCGTGTCGCTCGGCGAGGTCGTCAAGATCGATCGCCGCGGGCGCGAGCCGCTCGTGGCTGAAGTCGTCGGCTTTCGCGGTGAGCAAGCCGTGCTGCTTCCACTCGGCGATCTCGCAGGTGTCGCGCCGGCGAGCGCGGTGTGGCGTACCGGCGAGGCGCTCGCGATCCGCTGCGGTGATGATCTGCTCGGCCGCGTGCTCGATGGTGTCGGCCAACCGATCGACGGTGGTGCACCGCTTTCCGGCGAGCGTTGGCCGGTCGACCGTGCCGCACCATCTGCCCTCGCGCGGCCACCGATCCGTGCGCCGCAGGCGACCGGGGTGCGTGCGATCGATACGATGCTCACGCTTGGCCGTGGCCAGCGCGTCGGGTTGTTCGCGGCGGCCGGCGTCGGCAAGTCGACGCTGCTCGGTCAGATCGCGCGCGGTACCAGTGCTGACGTGATCGTGCTCTGCCTCGTCGGCGAGCGCGGCCGCGAGCTCGGCGAGCTACTCGGTGACGAGCTGGCACCCGCACGTGGCCGCACCGTGGTGGTGTGTGCCACGAGTGACGCGCCACCACTGGTCCGCTTGCGTGCGGTGCACGCGGCAACTGCAGTGGCCGAGTGGTTCCGGGATAAGCGCGGCGCATCGGTGCTGCTGCTGGTCGATTCGTTGACGCGCGTCGCGCGGGCACAACGCGAGGTCGGGCTGTCGGCCGGCGAGCCACCTGCGCGTCACGGTTATCCGCCGAGCGTCTTCGCGTTGTTGCCGCGACTCGTCGAGCGGGCAGGAGCGACGCGCGACGGCGCGATCACCGCCATCTACACCGTTCTCGTTGCCGGCAACGACATGGACGAGCCGATCGCCGATGAGGTGCGTGGCCTGGTGGATGGCCACATCGTTCTCGATCGCAGGCTCGCGCAACGTGGACACTTTCCGCCGATCGACGTCGTCGCGAGCGTGTCGCGTCTCATGCCGAAGCTCGTTGACGCACAACACTCTGCTGCTGCTGCGCGCGTGCGCGAGCGACTCGCGACCTATGAAGAGCACCGAGATCTGATCACGCTCGGGGCGTATCAGACGGGTCGCGATCGAAAGGTAGATGATGCGGTCACCGCCCAACCCGCCATCGAAATGCTTCTCCGCCAGCGCCGCGACGAGTCAGCGGACTGGGACAAGGCGCTCGCGCACCTGCTCACGCTTGGCTAGCGATGCTGTGGGCGTAATCTTCCCCCAAGTTTTCGGGGTACCCCTAGCTGGCACTAGCTGACGCCTTCCCTCCCCACGACCGGGACTTGTTGCCCCGATCGCTAGGCGATCGTTGCGATTCCAACGCATCACGTCACGTCAACATTGCGAGCCGGCCCACAATCGAAGACCATGCATCGCTGAGTTGACGCGGACTTCCATAGAAGCCGATCGCTACCCCACACTGGTTTACATCTTGCTGACACCGATGGCGCCATCCCTATGCAGACCCGCCGTCGTAGCTCGAAAATCACCAACCCAATGACACCTATTGGACCGGTGCCGTTTGTCGGTAGGCAAAGCGAGCTGGCCGAGCTCAAGCAGCACCTTTCATTGGTGTCGCTTGTCTCGCTGCACGGCGCGCTTGGCTCTGGCAAGACGCGCCTGGTCACGGAGCTCGCACCGACACTCGGTGCGCCGTGCACCGTGATCGATTGCCATCCGGGAGACCGGGCATCGGCACTGCGAGCACGCGCAGAACGCGCACTCCGTTGTGTGCCGGGCACGCTTGCGCAAACGCTCGCGCAACAGTCGCGAGTACTTGTTATCGACGATATCCAGCACCTGCGCATCGATGAGGCTACGAGCCTGCTCGCGCCGCTGCTGCTCGGACCGACGGCGCTCGGTCGCATCGTTGTTGTCGGCCGCGATCCGCTGTCGGCTGCCGTCGGCACTTCGATCGCAGAGCTCGAGCTGCATGGCCTCGACGTCGAAGCAGCCGGTGCGCTGTGGACGTCGCTCGAAGAACAGTTTGGCGCTGCAGAGGGATTCGATGTCGCGTTCGGCCGCACGCGTGGCGTGCCGCTCGCACTGCGCCGCGAGTTCGCGCGCGCTCGGTTCGGCGCGAACGCATGGGATATCCCGTCACTCGACGAGCCGTCGCGGATCGCGATCGAAGTGCTGGCGGTGCTCCGTCAGCCGGTGGCGCCTGCGGCCGTCGGTGCGCTCGCGCCCCAGGTCGATATCGAAGCCGCGCTGACCAGCCTCGTCGCGCATCAGCTCGTCGATGCGGTCGGTGATGGTCGCGTCGTCCTCCATGAAGTCGTGCGCGTCGATACGCTCGCGCAGATCGCGCCCGAGCAGCGCAAGAAGCTGTCGGCCGCCGCGGCGGAGCTCGTCGCGTCGACGGCTGCGGTCTCGAAGGGCCCGCGTCTCGCGTGGCAAGCCGGTGATGACGGTGCGTTCGGTGCCATGGATCAGATCACGCGCGTGCGCGAAGTCGTGTGGCACTGGCTCGCCGCCGGTGAGCGCGAGAAGGGCGCCGACGTTCTGCTCGCGCACCGCGAGCTCGCCGCCCGTTCGGGTGGTGCGGGCGAATTCGAAGCGTTGCTCGACGCGCTCGGCGATCGCCGCCGCCGTCCCGGCACGCACAGCGAGATCGCGGACGCAGGTCCACTCGAGCCGGAGCGCGCGCGCAAGCTCGCGGCGCTGCGCATCGAGATCGCTGTACGCGGTGGTCGCTTCACCGAAGCATTCGAGCGCGCGACCGCTGCGCCGGGCGCCGTGTCGCCGTTGCTCCATGCCGAGCTCACGCTCGCGTCGGGCGACGCTGCCGGTGCACGCCGCGCACTGCAAGGTTTGATTGGCTCCCAGGATCAGAGCGAGCGCGCTCGCGCCATCGCCGGCCTCGCCGAGCTCGAGCTGCTTGCCGGCAAGCCGGATTCGGCCGCCGCACAGCTCGGCTCGATCGGTGACGTCTCGAACGCGGATCCGCTCGCGCGTGCCCGCGTTCACCTCGCCGCCGCGCGCGCCGACGAATACGCCGGCCGCGTCGCTGCGATGCGCTCGGCGCTGTCGCGTGCACACGGGGCGTGCAAGAGCGTCCCTGCCTGCCTCGAAGCGAGCGAGCTGTGCGCGATCGTCGATGCACGCCGCGCGGTCGGTCTCGCCCGCGAAGGGCGCCTCGTCGAGGCCGCCACCGCGCTCGACGCCGCCGACACCGCCGCTCGCGATCTCGACGCGGTCGCCGTTGCTGACGAAGTGCTCGCTGCCCGTGCGCTCGTCGCGCGTCGTCGCGGTGACAGTGGGCAAGCGGCATCGCTGCTCCACGATCTCGTGCGAGCGCGTCGCGAACGCGGCGACGAGCTAGGTGCCCTGCGCGCCGAGCTCGATCTCGCCGAGCTCGAAATCCTCCGCGGCCAGCCCGCGCTCGCTGCAGAGCTTGCGTCGGCCGCGCTGGCTTCCAGTGTCCGTCGCGAGCTCGGCCATCTCGCCGCCCGTGGTGGCGCGGTCGTCGGCGCGATCGATCTCATGGAGCTTCGCCTCGACGCGGCGCTGCCTCGCCTCGAAGAGCTGCACGGCCAGCCGGCGCTCGATGCGTCGACGTCGGCGCAGGTCGCGGTGCTGCTCGCCACGGCGCGCGCGCTGTCCGGCCAACGCGCCGGAGCGATCGAGCTCGCGCAGAACGCCGGCGCCGAATCGCGTGACGAGCTGGATCGCCGTCTCGCAGCCGCGGAAGTCGCGCTCGCGACCGGCGACGTTGGCCACGCGCTCGAGCTGGCCCGCGATACTGCGGTGCTCTCCGAGCGCGCGCATCGCACGATCGAGCTTGCCTCCGCGCTCGTGATCGTCGCCCGTCTCGAGCTCGCCCGCGGCGATCGCGGCAACGCCCGCGCAGCGGCAACTCGCGCGGCGCGTGAAGCCGCCGCCGCCGGCCTCATCCGCGTCCGCATCCACGCGCTCCTCGCCCTCTCGGCGCTCGCACGTGACGATGACGACGCGGCGTCCGCGGTCGCCTACGCGCGCGACGCCTCCGAGCTCGCGCTCACGGCGGGCCTGCCCGTCGAGCGGCTCGTCGCGCATGCGGCCCTCGATGCCATCTCCGGCCACGAAGCGGTCGCCGATCCGTCGGCGCCGAGCGCGGCCACGATGGCACCGAGCGCGATCGAAGGCGCGGCCCGCCTGCTCACCGACCTCGGCCTCACCGCCCAGCGCCCGTTCCGCGTGATCGACGCCGAAGGCGTGCCGAGCGATGTCGCCGACGCCAACCCCGAGATCCTGCGGCTGCCGGGTCGCGCGCTCGCCGTCGACGGCGTCCGCGAGGTGATCTGGCGCCATGGCCAGGAGCTCGCCGACCTCCGTCGCCGCTCGCTGCTCAAGCGCCTGCTGTTCCTGTTCGCGTCGGCACCGGGCAAGGTGTTCTCGAAGGAAGCGATCGTTCAGGCGGTGTGGAACGTCGAGTACCACCCGCTCCGCCACGACGCCGCCCTGTTCACGAACATCATGCGTATCCGGCGCCTTTTGGGCGAGGATGGGTCGGAGATCATCCGCGTGACCGAAGACGGCTACCGTTTTGTCCCGCCGCGTGATTTCCTATTCGTCATCCCGCGGTGAAAGCAAAAGCGAAACGGAAGACAGGGCGTAGTACCCGTAAGGCGACGTCGACGAAGCGCGCGCGGCCCAAACCGCGTGCGACGAAGAAGGCGGCCAAGCAGGCGAAGAAGCCCAAGGCACGCAAGGCAGGAGCCTCGCGTTGGGTGAAGTTCGTCGAGAAGCACGGCATCGTGCTCGCGTCGGCGAAGGGGCCGGTGCCAAACGTCGCCGAGGCGGTGGCAGGCGAGCCGATCGTCGGTAGCTGGTGGGCGCACGCGAAGGGCAAGGCGATCTTTGCGGCGCTGTCGGAGATCGATGATTCGACGGACGTGCGCTGCTTCAAGCTCGTCGACGGCAAGGTCACGTTCGCGCACCGCAAGGTGTGGCCGGCGCTGGTGCGCCTGGGCAAGGAAGGCGTGATTTCGGCGGAGCAGCTGGCGGCGGTGCAGCAAGAGCACATGCCGACGGGCGAGCACCGGAACATCGTGACGCCGTTCCCCGACTGGGTCGACGATGCGACGGCGGCGGCGGCAGAGAAGCTGGCGGCGGACAAAGCGCGCGCGCAGCTCGCGTGGATCGACGCGAGTAACTGACCGCTTCGGCGGCGGGACGGGAGCAGGAACGGGAACGGGAACAGGAACGGGAACGGGAAGAGGAACAGGAACGGGAACGGGAACAGGATCGGGAACGGTAAGTGGCTCTGATCCGCGCGATTGGGAACCTTGGGATCCCGAAGATAACCAGCGCGCAATGCTCGACACGAAGCGCGAATTAGCCCGTTGGCCTCGTCGGTGCGCGCTCGCCCTGCGCGCCGTTGCGCGCACGCGTCGCGCCAAGCGCTGAAGCGCTGCACGTAGCGCGAGCCGCCGCCGCGAAGACGCGCGCTGCGCAGAGCGCGGCCACTGGCGAGGGCGCTTGATCCGTTGTGCCCCTGGGGGCGCGATTTCAGTTCACGTCGCCGAGGTACATGGGCGTCTTCGAGCGCGCGACGAGTAGCGGCTTGAGCGCGGCAGGGTACAGGCGTGCCGAAGCGAGCGTGGCGAGCGGCAGCCAGGTCGCGCCGTGCTGCCTCGGATCGGGGATGGCGCCGCTCTGTGGCACGTAGTCGTCGGGCACGCGGCACGCGAACATGATCTCGACCTGGTGCGCGTCATCGGTCGCCGCGAATTCGTGATTGCGTCCGATGTAATCGCGAACGAACAGGAGCTCACCGACCTCGATGTCAGCGGCGATTTCTTCGCGGCATTCGCGGCGAAGTGTGTCGTGAAGCGGTTCGAAGCGTTCTTGGCCGCCGCCGGGAAGTAAGTAGTAGTCGCCTTGGTCGTCGCGGTGCACGGTGACGAGCAGCTGCTCGTCGCGAATGATCACGGCCTTTGCGGAAATCCTGACCACGCGGGGAGACTACCGCGTGCAACAGTGTGCGCGCACGGACCGCGCGAGATCACGGGCGGCGGCGCTGACGGCGTCGCGCTGCAGGCGAATGCGATCGGCGGCGGGGCCACGCGCGGCAGAGCGCGACGTCGACGACCAGCGGATCTTGCCGTGCGCATCGGAGAGCATCGCGCGAACCTCGGCGCGGACCTCGAGCTCGCGACCTACCGTGGCGACGCCGAGACGTACGAGGGATACGTCGAGCGTGTAGCTTGCGGTCGCAGTGGTACGCGCGAGTGCCTGTGCGAGCTCACCGCGCAGCGTGCGGAGATGCGCCGGCTCGCTCGCGAGCTCGGCGGCGCAAGTTGCGCGAACTTCGATGACAGGAGCTGCATCCGCGATCGCAATTGCGAAGACGAGAGAGGCTGTGACGAGGCGCGTAACCATGGCGCCGGGTACAGCAAGGCGGGTGCCTGAGCGGCGGCGCGCGCGCGTGCTACTGCGTGCGCGAGAGCGCGATCAGTTTACGAGCTTCGGCGGATCCGGTTTGTCTTCGTCTACGTCGGCAAACGGATCTTCGCCGGGCCACGGCACGTACGGCGGAACAATGATCGGGCGCAGGCGCGCGACGTCTTCGTCCTCGCGGCGCTCCTGGCGTTCCCACTCGCCGAGGCGACGACGGTTGATGCGGCGCTTGCGGAGCCAGGCGAGCGCGAGCAGCAGCGCGCAGAACACCCACAGCGCGAGGCCGAGCAGACCGATCGGCGCCATCATGTAGCGCTTCGAGAGGTCTTCGCGCCATTCGTCGAAGAGCTGGCCGATCGGTTTGCCGAATGCGCGCGTGGCGGCGACGTCGATGTCCGTGCCGTGGCCGACCATGGTAAGGAAGCGGCGGAATGGCCAGCGATCGCCGTCGTCGTCCTTGTCTTCCCAGCGACCACGACGCGAGAGATAGCCGACGAAGTCGTAGGACTCGGCGTAGGCGCGGTGTGCCGGGCTTTCTTCGGCCGGGAACGAGACGTCGAGCTGATCGATCGGGATGACGCCACCGAACCAGGTCATGCCGGCGAGCGTTTCGGTGCGGTCCCACGACCACTCAGCGGAGTGTTGGTACGCGAAGCCTTCGTGCAGCCAGCGCGGCGCGCGCGGACCGAGCGCACTGCCGAGCGCGATGTGCGCGAGCTCGTGGCTGAGCGTGCCGGCCGGATCGACGAGCTGTGCGCCGCGACGCGTGGCGACCGAGATGATGCCGAGGTCGGGATAGGCGACACCGATCGCGTAGGGTGGGGCGCCGCGGCCTTCGGGCGCGACGGACGACAGCGATTCTGCGTCGCGCACGACCTGGATGCGGATGCGGCGTGGCGTCGGCAGGTCGACGAGATCGGCGCTGATGCGAGCGAGCTCGGCTTCTGCACTGTCGGCGAGCTCGCGCGCGGTCGCTTCGAGACCGGGCTCGCAGCTGACCTCGACGCGGCCGGTGCCGGGCAACCGCTCGAGCGGCACGGCATCGGCGCGGCCACCGAACCCTGTGACGCTGGCGAGCGCGAGCGCGACGACGAACGCGAGGCGCGTCATGGATATTTCAGCTCCACGCGCTGGGTGTCGTCCGCTTGGTTGTGGGCGTAGATGACGATCGAGCCGGCGACGATCGCGCCTGCGATGGTCGCGTAGACCCACCAGCGCGTCGGTTCTTCTTCTTCGCCCTTCTTGAGATGGCCGCGCGCTTTGCGCTCTTCGGGTGTTTCGGTGAGCAGTGGTTGATCTGGGTCGGGCGCGCGATCGACCCATGATTGCGTCCGATCGACAACGAGCGCGACGAGCGCCGGCGCTTCGTCGAGCTTGCGCGAACCATCGTCTCCGCCGAGGCGGCGGACTGGTTCGCCTTCGCCCGGATGGCCCCACGCTTCGACGGTGTCACCGTGGCGAACGAGCGCGATGCGGGCGTCGACTTGACCGAGAGCCCACCCGATCTCTTTCGGCTTGGGCACCTTGCCGTGCCAGCTCGCGACGCGCATCGCGAGACTCGACCACTTGCTCGATTGGTCTTGCATGGGGATCGTGACGAGCGGCTGCTTGCGGATGACCGTGCCGGTGACCGTGCCGCGCTTGCCGCCGGCAGCCGCGGCCATGATGTGCGGGCCGGTCGCCATCACGAGCTTGAGCGGCGACTTGCCGACCGGGCGGAAATCGAGAAAGACGTCGGCGCCGTCGACGTCCGCTTTGATCTCGACCTCCATCACCTCGCGGTTCGAGAGCGCGTCGATGTCTGGATACTTTGCGAGGAGCTTCGCATCGACGTCGCCAGCGGCTGCGCTCGATCCGCCGAGCGTGCGGATCGCCGTGGCGGCAGCGAATGCGGCGGATGCGTCGTTCGTGCGATCGGCGCAGAGCAAGACGTACGTCCACGCACGCGCGAGCTCGGGGACCGGGAGACCGGCGGCCTGGCGCGCCGCACCGATCGAGATCGCGGTTTGCGCGGCTGCGATCGTTTCGGGGCAGGCGAGTGCGCCGAACTTGTCTTTGGCCTCGGCGAGTGCGGCCGCGAGCGCGACCGTGTCGCGATCACCGTTGATACCGGCGAGCGCATCTTCGACGCCGTCGCCGATGACGGGTTCGAGGCCGCCCGCGACGATCGCAGCGGCAAGCTTCTGGCGCGTGCCGTCGTCAGGACCGAGGTCGATGACCGCAACGCGTTCGCGAGCGCTCGCAACTCCTCCGACTAGGAGGAGGCAGGCAGCGACTCGAAGAACTTGTTGAGGCCCCATACGTCACGTGCGCGAAGGCCGTCGAATTGTAAGCCGGTTGCCTTGGCGTCGGACCAACGAACCGTCGCGCCGACCTCGATCGGATGCTCGATCGTCGGGATCGAGAA
>DASUFX010000641.1:0-6754 GCA_036274355.1 Kofleriaceae bacterium
AGGTCGAGCGCGCGACGCAGCACGTCCGCGAACCCGTTCAGATAGCCGATCTGACGCGTACCGCCGATCGCCGACAGCCGCGGCAGCAGCGTGACCAGCGCAAACGACCAGAACAGGTTCGGGACCAGAAGCTCGGTACGCAAGCCCTCGATCAGCGAGTCGCACTCGAAGCGGACGCGAAGCCCGTCCTGATCGCCGCGGTCGGCCTCGACGAGCCATCCGTCGCACAGCTCCAGCCTCCGGATCTTGCGATCGCGGATGCCCCAGAAGTGGCTGGTCGCCTGCGACCAGAAATGACCGTAGAGCTGCGTGCTCGCACGCTCGAACGCCGCATGTAGCCGAGCATTGCGCGCGGGTTCGAAGAGCAACCCCCAGACGAGGCGATCGCGGTCCGCGAGCAGATCGGCCATCAGGTCGCAGATCAGCGACTCCGAAAACATCACGGGAGAGATGCGCGCGCGCGACAGGCTGCGGAGCAGATTCACGTTCGTCCGATCGGTCGCGTGCGCGAACCCGCGCGGCGAGGCCGCGATGCTGCGCTCGAGCATCGCGATGACGCGTTGTTCGCCGGGGGCGGCTCGCCCATGCAGCGCCGCGAGCTTGGCGGTGTCGAAGGCGACGGCCGTGCCGGCCGCACACACGCTCGTGCTCGCCAGCCGCGAGCTCGGCGAGGTCGTGATGTTGAGCGCGCCGGTCGCGGTGCTCAACCAGGCCGGCCCGCTCGAGGCCGCGCTCTGCAGCGTCACCGTCGCCGTGTTGAAGACCGGGATCAGCTGGCAGCCGGTCTCGAACGCGCCGAGCCAACCCACGACGTAGGCCCAGAACGCCATCGGATCGAGATACAGCTGACAGTGCGGCGCCGTCTGGATGATCGGAAACTCGGCGAACGAGTCGAGCACGCGCTGTAGCGACACCTCGACGCCGAGCTCCGCGGCGCGGCTCGCGAGCTTCGCCGCAAGCTTGCCGCGATAGAACGCTACCGACGCGCTTGGTGGCGAGCGGTCGAGCTGATACATCCGTCGCGCGTACTCGACGATGCTGTCGTCGAGGCCATCGCGGATGTCGCGCGCGACCTCCGGCGACACCCGCTCGATCATTGCGATCTTCTGCAGCACACTTGCGTCGATATCGAGGTTCTCCATGACGTCCTCGTGGCGATCAGCTCTGCCGCGGCGTCGTGCGCGCGCATACGGCGCGTGCAAGCGAGTAGAGAGGATCGCGGCGCAGGTACGCCGTCGCGAGCCGCTGCTTCTCGAACGCGCGATTCAGCATGTGCAGCTCCGTGCAGGCGAACACCGCGTTCTCGACGCAGTAGCGCGCGACGAGCAAGTCGAGCTCGCTCACGAGCGCCGCGGAGGCGCCGCGCGACTTGACCTCCTTGATCATGGCGTTGACGCGCTCCTGGTCCGCGTCGTCCGGAAATCTGACGAGCGCGCGCACGGCGGGCCAGCTCGGGTGCGTCTCGAGCAAGCCGAGCATCCGCGTCGCCGTGCTGCACAGAACCAGGCACGGCCGGGTGGCAGCCAGGAGCTCGGCCACTGTCGCGTCGAGGAGCGAGCGCAGCCGACCGGCGCTCGTCGGCGACAGCTGGGGGACGACGTGATGTGCGGTGAAGCAGCACAGCACGATCTCGTCGCAGCCCCATGCGATCAGGCGCTGCACTCCGGCCTCGACGCGGTCGCGGAGCGCGGCCCAGCTCTCTTCTCTCGAGTCCGCGGTGCGCGGCGGGAACGTCGAATCCGACAGCAGCAGCGCCAGCGGCATATCCTGTTCCGCACGACCGTCAGCGGCGCATTCGTAGAGCGTGCACAGAAACTCCGCCGAGGACAGCGGCCCCATGCCGCCGAGGATTCCGAGAACGGGACGCTGCGTGATCATGCTGCACTCCGTGTGGTCTCCGGGATGTGCACGAAGCGGTTCGCGGAGACCGCGCGGACCGTCATCGAGATCGCGTAGGCGGCGATGACGCCGGCGATCCCCAGTGCGACAAAGAACCACGACTCACCGCCGAGTCGCGCCGCCATCGGCAGGCCGACCGCGCCGAGCTCGTGGCCGACGGCGCCGCCGATCGAGCACGCCAGGCTCGCGAGCCCGAAAGCGGTGCCGAGCAGGGAGCCAGGCACGATCCCACCGAGCTCGCTGTCGATCTTGGGCTCGACCAGGATCTCGCCGAGACTGAACACGATCATACCCAGCACGAACGACGGCACGCCGAGCGGGACCGCGATCAGCAGCAATCCAAGCCCGGTGCACCCGAAGCCGACGGCGAGCGCGCTCGTGATGCGGAGCCGGTCGATCCAGCCCGACAACGGCAGCTGGAGCAAGATCGTGACCGCCGCGTTCACGATGAACAACAGCGCCACCGCGGAGTCGGAGAACGCGTGGTTCGCGAACAGCGGCAGCGTCAGCTCGAGCTGGACGTAGAACGTGAAGAATACGAGCAGCGCGATGCAGAGCACGAGCACGCGGACGTCCGCGAGCAGCGACCGCGCCCCCCGCAGCGCCATCGGCCGCGCGACGTGACCGGCGTGGCGATCGGTCACCAGCAGCGCGATCGCGATCGCAGCCACGACGAACAGGCACCCCCCGCCGACGAGCGTCCACCGGTAGGAGATGAACGCGCCGACGAGTCCGACGACCGGTCCGACTGCACCGCCGACGTTGTACGCCGTGTTGCGCAGCGCGAGGATCAACAACTTGTCGCCGCCGGCGCTCAGGCCGATCAGCGCGGCCTTACCGGCGGGCGTGTACAGCGCCGAGCCGAACCCGGTCAACGCCGTGAAGATCGCCAGCGGGTAGAACTGTCCGCTCGCGGCGATGCCGAGGAACCCGACGAAGCGGCACAGCATTCCGGCGATCATCACGCGCCGAGGCGTGAAGCGATCGGCGAGCATGCCACCGAGGAGCGCGCAGCCCCGCTGGGTCCACAGCCGCATCGTCAGCAACACGCCGACCTCCACCGCGCTCAACCCGAGTTGCTTCGTGCAGTACAGCGCGAAGAACGGGATGACCATGTAGTTGCCGACGCCGACCACGAACAGCCCGCCGATGATGGCCCACGCCTCTCTCCGGACCGCGCGAAGGCGACGGAGCGCGCCCGTCAGATCGTAGAGCATGGCACCTGCTTCCTGCGCGACCTCGACGACAGCGCCGGCAGCCGACGCGACGCGAGCGCGAGCGTGTGCGGGTCGACCGTGCTCAGCCGCGCAAAGCCCTCATCGATCGCGCGGAACAAGCCCCAGACCTCGCCGTAGT
This sequence comes from Kofleriaceae bacterium, assembly GCA_036274355.1. GTDB lineage: Bacteria > Myxococcota_A > Polyangia > Haliangiales > Haliangiaceae > JABFXX01. Next base: position 3,256 of record DASUFX010000641.1, read on the forward strand.
TCTGCGGGTAGCCCGGACAGCCGCGCTCGAGGTCCGCCTGGCGCGCGAAGATCGCGTTGGGCCACGCGCGCGAGGACGGCCGCCGGTGATGATAATCGTGGCACGGCGTGTCTCCGACGAGCACGAGCACGCGTGCGAGCAGGTGGCCGACCATGTGGAACAGCCAGAGCGGAACCGCATAGAGCCTCCGCCACCTGACCACGCGCGGCAGCGGCGCGCCGAGGAACACCGCCACGGTCGTCTCGCAGACGAAGTCCTTCGCGCGCGATCGCACGCCACTGTTCGTTGGCCACCGATGCTCGGCAGCGAGTCGCAGCGTGGCGCTCACGTTGTAGCAGACCGTCAGCGGCAACAGCCAACCAAGCACGAACCCGTGCCAGGCCCCGGCCCACGCGACGATCGACAGCAGCGCCAACCAGTACGCCACGCGGACGATGCGCCACGGCCCGCCGTCGACGAAGAAGCACGAGATCACGCGGTCGCTGAGCCAGCGCAGATGAAACAGTGGGTTCGCGAAGTTCAGAACCATTCGCCACCACAACTGGCGCCGGCTCAGCCCGGGCTCGAGTCGCGCGAAGCTGACGAGGAACTGAACGGTCTCGTCCTCGGCGGTCAGCAGGTGCTTGCTGCTGTGATGCCGGATGTGATCACGCCTGTACGCCGCGAATGACTTGATGAGGACGATCGCGGAGATCGATTCCCCGAGCACCGTATTCGCGAGGCGACCGCGGAATACCGTGCCATGCGAGCAGTGATGAAACACGACGACCTGCAGCTTGCGCAGCCCGGCCGTGGTGAACGCGACCGCGAGGATGCGCAGAGCCCACGAGTCGAGGCTCGCGCCGACAACGAACAGCCCGATCCCAGCGGCGATCGTCGCGGCGGAGGTGGCGAGGTAACCGATCGGAGAATGGGTCGAAGCCGACTGCCCGACGTGCGGCTTGGCAGATAACCAGGTCAAGAACCCTTGCGTGAATGCAGGGAACGTCTCGAACCACGAGGCGCGCGTGTCCTCACCATTCGCCGGCGACGACGCGACGTCGCCCACATCATTACTCGACAACGCCTGCATGGCACTCCGTTACGCAACGCGGTGCCCGGTGATGTTGTCGCCGCGGGCACGCGGTTCGCGCACACTTAGCAACGCGCGCGCCAAGCTGACCGCTCACGAATCAGCGAAAGAAACGGGTCCGTACGCGAGCGTTTCGCCGTGTTCGGTTCGTGTGGCTGTTCCTGGTGTTCCGATCCGCGGCGCGCCGTCGCGATCCGTGATTCGGATGTTCCGCTCGGCGGTACCGGTGTGTTCCGGCCGCTCGACGGCGTCAGGCAACCGGACCGGCGACCGCGCGCACTTTGAAGTAGCCGTCCGTCCGCATCGGGCGGACCTCGACGGTGAAGTCACAGTCGAGGTCGCTCACGACGCTGCGCTGGAGGATCCCGAGCAGCAGCTCCCCGGCCTCGCGCTGAGCCTCTGGCGGACGGTGATCGAGCACCGCGAGCGTGACATGGACGAACCCGCGCGTGCGGGCACCTCCGCCCACGCGATAGACGTCACATCGGTACGCGCGACTCTTGCAGTCCTCGATCTCGACACCGATCCGCGCGAGCGCCTCGTGGAAGGACATGAGCAGGCGCTGCAGATCGGCAGCGTCGGCGAGGTTGGCCGAATATTCCACGGTGATGTGCGGCATGGGCGCGTGGCATCGTCGCTGATCGGCTGTGGTCGCGCTACCGGCGTGACTCGTTCTGACGGGATCCGCTTCACACGTCGATCGCGTGGGGCATGGCGAAGTCCACGTAAGCATCGTGCTCTCTCTGTTCACGGCGCATCGAGTTTGTTCACGAGCACGTCGAGAAGCTTCGCAATGTTCTCCAGCGACATCACCGTTCCGCAAACTGTGGTCGGAAATCCACGACGTTGCATGAGTTGCGGAGCGATTGGCCGCGCAACCTCGCGACAAGATTGAGCGCCTCTTTCATCGCACTCTAGAGGTCAGGGGTTCGATCCCCCTCGGCTCCACCAGGAAACAGAACCGCCGCGTAGAGATACGCGGCGTTTTTGTTTTCGGTCGAAGTGTTCGCAAGGGTAGTTTCTTCGCAAGTGAGCGGAGTGCCGTTACGTTTGCCGTCGGGAAGCACCGACGGGGATGCGCTGGCACCTGAGAGCCGGGTGGGGAGGTTCGTGATCACCCGACGGCTCGGCGCCGGCGCCATGGGCACCGTGTACGAGGCGCGCGATCCGGACCTGAGCCGGAATGTGGCGCTGAAGATCCTGCGCGAGACCGGGCAACACCATTCGCTGCGGTTCTTGCGCGAAGCACAGACGCTCGCGCAGCTGCAGCATCCCAACGTGGTCGTCATTCACGACGTCGGGGTGACGGGGGACGCAGTCTTCATCGCGATGGAGCTCGTCGAAGGTGAAAACCTGCGCGAGTACCTCGCCGGCAACGCTCTGTCCTGGAGTCGTGTGCTCGCCATCTACATGCAGGCGGGGAGAGGGCTCGCGGCCGCGCACGAGAAATCGATCGTGCACCGTGACTTCAAGCCCGCGAACGTGCTGATCGATCGTCAGGGTCGCGTGCGCGTCACCGACTTCGGCCTCGCGCGTCTCGTTGCGGAGGACACCGCAGACGCCGATGCGGCCCCGAGTGCGTCGTTCACCGGGGCAGCGACTGCGGAGACTGTCGATAACTCGGCCGACGCGCACGCCGCGACTGTCGACAACTCGGCCGACGTCGCGCACGCCGCAACTATCGACAGCTCAGGCGACGCCGCGCACGCCGCGGGCAAGGGCGCCGGGTTGCTTGACTCGCCGCTCACGTATGACGGCGCGTTGCTCGGGACTCCGCGATACATGGCACCGGAGCAGCACGCGCGTCGACGTGCGACCGCGCGGAGCGATCAGTTTGCGTTCTGCGTATGTGTCTGGGAGGCGGTATTTGGCGCGCACCCGTTTCCGCACGGACAAAATTCCGACACGAAGCCGACGAGGTCCGAGCGCTCGGCGCCCGGGTGGCTAGTGCGCGCGCTCGAAACGGGCCTTGCATTCGATCCGGCGCGGCGTCATCCGACGATGGATGCGCTGCTCGATGCGCTCGAGCGTGCCCCCCGGATTCGCCGTCGGATGTGGACAGCCGCGGGCGCGCTCGCCGTCGTGATCGCCGCATCCTTGATCACGCTCGGTGTGAGGTCGACGTCGGATCCATGTGGCGGCGTGGCGCCGCTCGAGGCCTGGACGACCGAAGCGCGGGTATCGACGCGCAACGCGTTCCTCGCGACGGGGCTGCCGTTTGCCGGCCAGATCCACGACGGCGTCGCACGTCGCCTCGACGATTACGCTACCCGGTGGCACGCGATGAAGGTGGACACCTGCCGCGCCGACAAGTCGTCGTCCGCAGCGGGCGCAGCGCTCTCCGAGCGGCGCAACCTGTGCCTCGATCGGCGACAAGACGAAGTGGGGGCAATGGTCGCCGCGCTGCGCGTGATCACACGCGACGGC